>NZ_JBFROV010000016.1:98476-346607 GCF_041471725.1 Vibrio sp. 10N.261.51.F12
CGGCTTTTTATTGTTTCGTCTAAGAGGGATTAAATAGCGGCAGTATGAGGTAATGGTTGATAAAGGGTTTCGGCCAATTCCCCAATACAATCATCATAAGTCTGAAAGATGAAGTCGGAAAGCGTTGAACTTAACTGATACATGGCCTCTTTATCGATCGGGCTCTCTGGATGAGCGAGTATGTCATCGATCGTGATCATCGCTGCGCTGGTCATTGGGACGCGAATTGTGGCGTAAGAGCGTGTGACACTTAAACGGCTCACCTTACGCTGCATGACATGGCAATAATGTAATAGCTGTTGTTTGCCCATCGTGGTGTCGGAGTTTTGAATACACATTCGAAACTGAGTCAAACAATCAAGGCAATCAATAACGCCATGCCAAACCTCACTGTATGTTAACTCAAGTTCGTTTTGCTCAAGGTCGACCAACCAAGCCACGATTAGTTCATCAATTAACAACAGTGTATGACGAACCATTTTGCCATGTATGATTTGATTCTTGTTAACATTGCTGCGTTTCCAAGAGCGAATCAGCAGTGCGATATTATTATGCAGAACACGGTACATCGGCTTGTTGTTGAAATGAGCGAGTTGGATGAGCTCCTGACAATGAATTTCGATCTCTTGTTCGACTTTATCGATGTGTCTGGTTTTTTTGTGGCGAGACATTAGCGCAAAGTGAGTGATAGAGCGATGTTGCCTTATGAGGTTAACGAGATCTCTAAGATGAACAATCAGTTGATATCGGCGCTCAAGCTTGTGCTGTTGTTGACGTGAATAACGGTATATCACGAATAAAATCCCAAGCGAAATGATCACGGACACTAAGATAAACATAACGACCTCCTCGTTGTCGTTGTTTCACTGCCTTAAGTCGTTGCAATCTAGATGCCAAGAAAACTATTCTTTAAAATCAATGCCTTACTTCCACTATTAGTTCAAGGATGATATTGATTGGATGCTGTTGGTGCAATTGCACCAGAGTTGAGGGGGGAGTAAATGATAAAAAAGCCAGCACGAAGGCTGGCTTTTGTTGATGAACACACCCTTTTTGAAGGGTTAAGTGAAGCTCAATTACATCACTCGCATACCCGGTTGAGCACCGTCATGAGGTTCTAAAATCCAAAGATCACTGCCACCAGGACCAGCGGCTAAGATCATACCTTCGGACATTCCAAATTTCATTTTACGTGGTTTCAGGTTCGCAACCATTACCGTCAATTTGCCTTCGAGTTCTTCTGGCTTGTAGGCTGACTTAATGCCTGAGAATACTTGGCGAGTCTCGCCACCAATATCCAATTGGAATTTAAGTAGTTTGTTTGCTTTCGGCACTTCTTCACAGGAAATGATTCGAGCGATTCGCATGTCGACTTTAGCAAAGTCGTCAAACTCTATCTCATCGACAATTGGCTCTTTAGTCAGCTCAGTTTCTGTTTTTGCTGCTTCCGCTTTTTCTTTTGCGGCCATTTCAATAGCGGCATCTTCTTTAGACGCTTCGACCATAGATTCAACTTTCTTAGGGTCGATGCGGTTGAACAGTGCTTTGAACTTGGTGATTTCATGAGAGGTCAGTGGGTTCACGATGCTGTCCCACGTCAGCTCTTCATTTAAGAAAGCTTCAGTACGAGCCGTTAGCTCTGGCATGACAGGCTTGAGATAAGCCATCAACACGCGGAATAAGTTGATACCAACTGAACAGATATCTTGTAGTTCTTGGTCTTTGCCTTCTTCTTTCGCGACTACCCACGGTGCTTTTTCGTCAACGTATTGGTTGGCTTTATCAGCAAGTGCCGTGATCTCACGAATAGCGCGACTGAACTCACGTGACTCGTAGCATTCACCAATGCGTTCTGCTGCAGCAACGAATTCGTTGTAAAGCTCAGGTTCGGCAAAAGTATCCGATAACTTGCCTTCGAAACGCTTGCTAATAAAGCCGGCGTTACGGGACGCGAGGTTAACAATTTTGTTCACCACGTCTGAGTTAACGCGTTGCGTGAAGTCTTCGAGGTTTAAGTCTAGATCATCGATGCGGCTGTTGAGTTTCGCAGCGTAATAGTAGCGCAAGCATTCAGGGTCTAAATGATCAAGGTACGTAGCCGCTTTGATGAAGGTGCCCTTAGATTTAGACATCTTCGCGCCGTTCACTGTGACATAGCCATGAACAAAAACGTTGTTAGGCTTGCGGAAACCTGCTCCGTCTAACATCGCTGGCCAGAACAAACTGTGGAAGTAAACGATGTCTTTGCCAATAAAGTGGTAAAGCTCAGTTTTACTGTCTTTGCACCAGTATTCGTTGAAATCTAAATCGTCACGTTTGTCACAGAGGTTTTTGAACGACGCCATGTAACCAACAGGTGCATCTAACCAAACGTAGAAAAATTTGTCTTTCTCGCCTGGGATCTCGAAGCCAAAATAAGGCGCATCACGAGAGATATCCCACTGTTGAAGACCTGACTCAAACCATTCTTGCATCTTATTCGCGGTTTCATTTTGCAATGAACCTGAGCGTGTCCACTCTTTTAGCATGCTTTCGAATTGCGGAAGGTCAAAGAAGAAGTGTTCTGAATCTTTCATGACGGGCGTAGCACCAGACACGGCAGATTTAGGATTGATAAGCTCCGTTGGGCTATACGTTTCGCCGCAATTATCGCAGTTATCGCCGTATTGATCTTCAGATTTACATTTCGGGCAGGTGCCTTTAACGAAACGATCGGGAAGAAACATTTCTTTCTCTGGGTCAAATAACTGAGAAATCGTGCGGCTTGAAATAAAACCGTTTTTCTTGAGCTCCAGATAGATGTGAGATGCTAATTCGCGGTTCTCTTCACTATGCGTGCTGTGGTAGTTATCAAAACTGATGTCAAAGCCAGCGAAGTCTTTTTGGTGCTCTTCGCTAACGGCTGCGATCATTTCTTCTGGCGTGATCCCCATCTGCTGAGATTTCAACATGATTGGTGTGCCGTGAGCGTCATCAGCACAAATGAAGTTAACTACGTTGCCGCGCAGGCGTTGGTAGCGCACCCAAATATCCGCTTGGATATGCTCAAGCATATGACCAAGGTGAATTGAGCCGTTCGCGTACGGAAGCGCGCAGGTTACCAACAGTTTCCTTGGGGTAAGGTTTCTTGGATCGGTTGCCATACTTAAATTTCGCTTTCTTATTCAGTGTAAAATATTGGCTAATACTACATGATGCTCGCCATGACTCCAAGGTATCCAGAGTCGATCCCCTTAACTTTTTTGGGGTTCTGGTTCTGGCCACTCGGTGCTAGTCTTAGTGGTGAGAGCAATTATAAGGAATCCCAGATGCGAGCGTTCGAGTCGAAACAAGAATTTTGTCAGTGGTTAGGTGAATTTACAGCAAACAATCTGAAAATAGGCTGGAGCGAAATTCCGGATGTGGTGAGTGTATTAGCCAGTGGTGAGTTTAAAATCACCTTGCCGTTTGCCAATAAAACGACGGTCGATGAATTAGAAGCGTGGATTAGAAAAGAACAAGAGAGCCAACGTGTCGCGCCGTTTGATTTTTCTGTATCGAGTGAAACCAAATCACTGGTGACAACGGTAGCGGCTGAAGTGAAAGGCGTCAAAAATATCATTGCGGTAACGTCTGCAAAGGGAGGCGTGGGCAAATCAACGACAGCGGTTAACCTAGCGCTTGCGATTAGTGCACTCGGAGCCAAGGTCGGCATCTTGGATTCAGATGTCTACGGGCCGTCTGTTCCGCTGATGCTTGGAAAAATGGATGCACACCCAGAGGTTCGTGATGGGAAGTGGATGCAACCCGTCCAAGCACATGGTATTTATACTCAATCGATAGGTTACTTGATTAGTTCAGACGATGCGGCAATCTGGCGTGGCCCAATGGCATCAAAAGCACTGGCGCAATTATTAAACGAAACGGAATGGCCAGACTTGGATTATTTGATTCTTGATATGCCTCCGGGTACGGGTGATATTCAGCTTACATTGTCGCAACAGATCCCTGTGACAGCTGCTGTGATTGTGACAACCCCGCAGGACCTAGCGTTAGCTGACGCCATTAAAGGCGTCGCTATGTTTGAGAAAGTCTCTGTGCCAGTGGTTGGGGTTATAGAAAATATGAGCTACCACATTTGTAGCCAATGCGGTTCAAAAGAACACATCTTTGGCTCGGGTGGCGCAGAATGGATGGCATCAAAATTTGGTATCAATATGCTTGCACAAGTTCCACTTCATATTGATATTCGTGAGTCGATTGACAACGGCGCGCCGACGGTCGCTTCAGACCCGCAAGGTGAGCACGCTGCGATCTATCATGCGTTGGCCGAAAGAGTATGTGCAGATTTGTATTGGGGTGGCAAAGTGAGACCTGACGCCATCCAATTTACCATGGTTCAGTGACGCTAGAATGTTCAAGGTTGGTGAGGACAAGGTGAAGTAATCGATTGCAATTTGGATTTTGTTAGTTAAAGACCAAAATGGCCATCAAATAACTGCTCAATCGTCTAGTATATAAGGGGTGAAATCCCTATAATTACCCGGTTTTGTCCTCACCACCATATATGTACTAGGTGCAAAGAATGTCTGATAATAATCAATGTGTCATCGTCGGTATCGCTGGCGCTTCTGCTTCTGGAAAAAGTCTCATTGCGAGCACTATCTATAACGAATTGCGCGAGAAAGTAGGCGATCACCAAATTGGTGTCATCACGGAAGATTGTTACTACAATGACCAAAGCCATCTGAGCATGGAAGAGCGTGTTAAAACAAACTATGACCACCCAAGTGCACTGGACCACAACCTATTGTGCGACCACCTTGAGGCCTTGATTCGAGGCGAAGCGGTCGAAGTTCCAGAGTACAGCTACTCTGAACACACCCGTACCAGCAACGCGACGACGTTGACACCAAAAAAAGTGATCATCCTAGAAGGGATTCTGTTGTTAACGGATCCTCGCCTTCGTAAGTTGATGCACGCCACGGTGTTTATGGATACGCCGTTAGATATTTGTCTTCTTCGTCGCGTGACTCGTGATGTAGAAGAGCGTGGCCGTACGATGGAATCGGTCTTGCAGCAGTACCAAACGACAGTACGTCCGATGTTCATGCAGTTTATCGAACCCTCTAAACAATACGCGGATATTATTGTTCCTCGTGGTGGTAAAAATCGTATTGCTATCGATGTGTTGAAAGCGCATATTGCGAAGTTACTTCGCGCTTAATTTCGGATGGATTTCTTGAGTATTGATTCAGTAACGTTCTATACTAAATCAATACTCGAGCCGCAATTAAATCACTTTATTTTTTAATGAATTAGTGGCACTTTTAGTGCCACTTTTTTATTTTCAGCCTTGCAAAGGACGTTGCCAATGAAAAAACTTCTTCTCGTCATCGCCATTCCTATTGTCGTCGTTCTACTTGGTATCGTAGGCCTAACGATTTTCGTCAATCCAAATCAATTTAAGCCTATGATTACCGAACAGGTTCAGGCTCAAACTGGACTCAACCTGGAGATTAATGGTGATATTAGCTGGCAATTCTTCCCATCAGTTGGCTTTGAATTAGGAGAAACCAATCTTAAGAATCCACAAGGATTCAACAACCCGAACCTATTCAGCGTTCAACAAGTGGGTGTTAGTATCGCAGTAATGCCGTTACTGGACAAAACACTCGAGATAGGTTCAATCAATCTGGATGGGGCGCAAGTCTACCTCGAAACGTTGCCAAATGGCGCATCAAACCTAGACGCCTTGACAGCATCGAAAGACAGCTCCGCTGAAGCCGCGACCACCGATGACACGACTCAACCGCAACAACAAACGGCCTCTTCGGCTGATGGCTGGAGTATTTCTCTGTCCGGCGTGACGGTTTCAAATGCCTTACTCGACATTTCGGATGCTAAAACGGGCTCGCATACCAAGTTATACGATGTTGGTTTGACAGTTTCTGAGTTTGCGGCTGATCAATGGACAACGGCTCAGTTTGAAGTCAAAGGTCAAATGGAAGCGAAAGGCCAACCTAATGCGCAGACCTTTACCGCCAACGGCACGGCAGACTTTACGCTGAGCCAAGATTTTAGTCGCTACGCGCTAAAAAACATCGCGTTTGATGCCACCTTCGATGATGGGGTGAACAAGATTGATAACGCACAGTTGAAATTGAATACCTTTGAATTTGACCAAACCAACAATATTGATTTTACGGTACAGGGCGTAGTCGCAGACATGACGCTCAATGCGACAGGCGGCACCGCATTTGAGATCGATAAAGCGATGACGATGTTGAAGTTAAATGCATTGACGTTGGATGCGACCGTTGAAGGGGATGCGTTGCCTCAATCTCCTATGAAGATTGGTATGGCTTCTAATTTGACGTTTGATCTCAATAAAAGCTTCTTAGACTTCGTTTTACAAAAACTCACCGTCAATAAGATAAAGCTGGATGGTAAAGCGACGGTACAACTTGCTGACATTCCCAAGGTGCGTTTTTCCTTGCACAGCCCAGACATTGATCTTGATGAGTTTCTAGGGTTAAACCAAGCCTCTGAGACGGCGCAGTCAGATACCCAAGAGTCTGCGGGTAGTTCAAATGATGGAGCGGTAAGTAAAGAGGTTGAACCTGACCTATCTGCATTGAAAGGATTAGATGTTAAAGGGTCAATCTCGATTGACAAGTTTAAAGCAGCTAACGCTCGTATGCAGGAAGTGAAAAGCGACTTTTATGTTAAAGGTGGGATTGCTGAACTGACTTCATTTAGTTCAAATCTTTACCAAGGCTCGATTACCGCAAAAGCGAAATTGGATGCTCGCCAATCACCAGCAAGCTACAGCGCAATAAAGACCATTAAAGGGGTTAAAGTCCAACCATTGCTTATTGATGTTGCCAATAACGACAAACTCGAGGGTACGGGCAATATTGACGTCAACGTTACCGGTAAAAGTCTAACCCCAACAGGCATCAAGAAAAACCTAAAAGGCACGGTCAAGATTAACTTTGCGGATGGTGCGGTCAACGGTATAAACGTTGCACAAATGATTCGTGAAAACTACGCACGCTTTAAAGGACAATCGTTAGACGGTAAGTCTGAGCCACAAAAAACAGACTTTAGCGCGATGACAGCAACGCTGACTTTCAACAAAGGAGTCGTATCAACGAACAATATGAAAGCCGAGTCACCATTGTTACGGATTAAGGGCTCAGGCTCGGCTAATTACATCAACGAAACGGCTGACTTCTTGGTGAGTACATCGGTGGTAGGGACGCTCGAAGGACAAGGCGGTGAGAGCATTACCGAACTGCGTGATGTCACGATTCCAATCAAGATAACGGGTCCATGGGCAGCGCCTAAGTTCGCACTCGTGTTCGATGACGTGCTTAAACAAAAAGCGCAAAAAGAGGTGGAGCGAGCAACAGAACGCCTTGGCATCAAAGATGAGAAAACGAAGAAAGCCGTTGATGGATTATTGAAAGGATTGTTCAACTGATCGGCTAGTGGCTATATTGAAAGCTGAAAGCTAAAAGCTAAAAAACGGTGTCCTTGGGCACCGTTTTTGTTTTTGAGATAATGTGCGGAACGTTACCGGCTTAACGGCAAGGGAAAAAACCAAGATAAGCACTCATCAGGCTAGTAAGCGTTGCGACCAGCACGGCCTTAAATTCAAGATGGGCAGCATCGGTTCGCCGCTCTGGTGATATAACATTAATCGAGCCTAACTGGCTATTTTATTACCAGTCCACGCCTTTGAGCGCTTTTACGCCAGATTCAAAAGCATGCTTAACGTTTTTAACCTCAGAAACGGTATCAGCGAGCTCAATTAATGTACGATGAGCGCCGCGGCCTGTGATTATCACCGACTGCATTTTAGGTCGATGCGTCAAGGCTTCTACGACTTCATCTAAATCGATATAGCCGTAACTCACCATATACGTGAGTTCATCGAACAGTACGACATCGATACTTTCGTCCTTAAGCATTCGTTTGCATTCCTGCCAGACTAGTTGCGCAGCTAGCGTGTCCGCTTCTTTATTTTGAGTCTCCCAAGTAAAGCCGGTTGCCATCACTTGAAATTCGACGCCCAGCTTTTCGAGCAGGTTTTTTTCTCCGTTTGCCCATGTTCCTTTTATGAACTGCGCAACGGCCGCTTTCTTGTCGTGACCAATCGCTCGGGTTACGGTACCAAATCCTGCCGTCGACTTGCCTTTACCATTGCCAGTAATGACCAACAATAATCCTTTTTCTTCTTGGGCGTTGGCAATTTTTTTATCAACATTTTCTTTAACTTTCTGCTGACGATCTTTATGGCGCTGTTGTTTTTGCTCTTCCGAAAGTGACATGACTATTCCCTTGCTGAGTATTGTTTTTATTCATTAATCGAGTTTCTATAAACCCATCTACACTCTATGATAATGAAATAGCGTGAGAAAAAAACAAGTTAAATTTTAAGGGTATAGCAATGAAGAAAGTATTAGTCGTCTGTATGGGGAATATTTGTCGTTCGCCAACGGGAGAAGCGGTGCTTAGAGCTTGCGCACAAAGGCAAGGACTGGATATTTTGGTGGATTCAGCGGGGACGATTGGTTTTCATGAGGGGGCATCTCCGGACCCAAGGGCCCAAGTGGCGGCAGAATCGAGAGGGTATTCCTTTGAAGGCATAACGGCGAGGCAGGTGACTGATGCGGATTTTTATAACTTTGATTTGATTTTGGCTGCTGATGAAGACAACCTCAATGATCTTATTGTTAGGTGTCCCGAACATCGACAGAGCGCATTATCGCTTTTCCTAAGTCATGGTCACTCTGAACAAAAGGAGATACCCGATCCATACTACGGTGGGGAGCAAGGCTTTGAGCAGGTTCTTGACTTGATTGAGGATGCCGCACAAGGGGTGTTAGAAGCACTAAAAACAATGAAATAATGGCGTAATTAGACGGCCACTGGCGGGATTAACGCGTTGTCACTATTCACCAGCTGACTGTATCAATCCATTCTCACTATCAATCGTACTCACGATTAACAGTTCACATAATCAACGCGTTAGGGTGAAACCTTGTTGGGTGTGTGAACTGTTATTCAATGGGTTGATTCTTAAGTGCAGACGCTTACTTACTCATCTCACCGCGCAACACTTCTGACATCTGTCGTTTAATCTGCTCATAGCTAAGATCTTGGCTTAATAAGTAGTGCAGTTTTGCTAATGCGGCTTCTGGTGTCATATCGTAGCCGCTAATGACACCAGAGTCGGCCAGTGCACATCCCGTAGCATAGCCACCCATATTTACTTTCCCTGCAAGACATTGCGTCAGGTTGACTACAATAACCCCACGTTCTGACGCTTCTTTTAAGTGCGCGAGTAGTGCTGGGTTTTGTGGCGCGTTACCCACACCGAATGTAAGCAAAATCATAGCATTAACCGGTTGAAGCAACGTGTTTCGGATCACCTCGTGAGAGATGCCTGGGTACATGGTGATGACCCCAATAGGCTGAGGCGTAATATTACAGACTCGGAAATCACCGTTTGCTGGCTTATTGATTTCTACACCATTGCTGAGCTGGATGTTAATACCTGCTTCTAGCAACGACGGTAAATTTGGTGACGTAAAGGCGTTGAAGCCGTCAGCATGAGATTTTGTGCTGCGATTCCCACGCATAAGCTGATTATTAAAGAACAGCGTGACTTCATTAATCGGGTAATTTGCCGCAATATGTAACGCATTGAGCAAATTAGCTTGGCCATCTGAGCGAAGCTCCGCGAGAGGGATCTGCGATCCCGTGACGATCACTGGCTTACCTAGGTTCTCTAACATAAAGGATAAGGCTGACGCGGTGTAAGCCATGGTATCAGTACCATGGAGGATAACGAAACCGTCGTAATTATCGTAATTATCTCGGATGTCATCGGCAATTTGCTGCCAATCCGCTGGTGTCATATCGGAAGAATCAATCAAGGGATCGTATTCATGGATAGTGAATTCAGGCATCTCTGAACGATGAAACTCAGGCATGCTTGCTAGTTGTTTTTCCATGAATCCCGCGACTGGGACGTAACCATTGGATGATTTTTTCATCCCAATTGTTCCGCCAGTGTAGGCGATGTAGATGTGTTTTCTTGTCATGATCGACATTACTTCAATGTTTAGAACAGGTGGCAGGATTATAGCGGAATCAAACAAAAGAGCCACCGAAACGGCGGCTCTTAGGGCATTTAACAAGTGGTTAAATCTAAATCATGTTGCTTACTCAACATTACACGTTAAGCAGAGAACGTACTGACCTTTAGGATCATTGAAGCTTTCTACTAGCGATGCTTGTTGTTGAATCTGTGCAGCTGCCGGTTGTAGGCTCTCTGGGAGCATACTCGAGATATCATACCCCAACGACACCTTCACTTGTTGCATCATCTCTTGGATAAACTGCTGCGCTGGACTTAATGGCTCTTCAACCCAGTAAACGTCATAATCGTCTACGTTGCCCAACTCCGCCGCTAGCGCAACGGCGTCATCGAAGTCACCAATTTGGTCGATCAATCCACGTTCTAGGGCGTCTTTGCCTGTCCATACTCGACCTTGAGCGACATTATCGACATCGGAAACGTCCATATCACGATTGTTGGCGACTAAGGTAATGAAGCGCTTGTAGCCATTTTCAATCCCCATCTGGAAAGCCTCTGATGCGCCTTCGGACAAGCCTGTCGTCACACCAACACCCGAGAATGGGGAAGTGCCTACGCCATCGGTTGAGATACCAATGTTGCTCAATCCTTTCTCAAACGTGGTAATAACGCTGAAGATACCAATCGAACCGGTAATCGTCGTTGGCTGAGCAATAATTTTGTCAGCGCTCATTGAGATCCAGTAACCGCCAGATGCGGCGAGGCTAGACATTGATACCACGACCGGTTTGCCCGCTTTTTGCAAAGCGACGACTTCGTTACGAATAACCTCTGAAGCGAAGGCGCTTCCGCCTGGGCTATCAACACGAAGAACCACGGACTTAACCGAATCGTCTTCTCTGGCTTGTTTGAGAAGCCCTGCAACAGTGTCACCACCCACCGTGCCTCTTGGCTGCTCTCCATCCATGATGGTACCGCTAGCGACGACGACAGCAACGCTGTCTTTCGATGGTTGAATATCAAATGGAATCGTCATGAGATAATCGTAATATCCGACAGCATTGAAGCTACCATCTCCGTCGCTACCGAATGCGTCAATCATAGCTTGATTGACTTGTTGCTTGGTGGCTAATTCATCGACAAGTCCCAACTTTTTAGACAGAGCCGCAAGGTCGCCATCCACGGATTTCAACTCGGATAGGAAGGTGTCCATCGTTGGTGTTAAGACGGTAGGTTCAAGTTGACGATTGGTGGCAACATCATCGACGTAAGCGCCCCAAAGTTGGGATACCCAGCGTGTTGCTGACTCTTTGGCTGCCGGAGACATATCATCACGTAAGAATGGTTCAACCGCTGATTTGTAGGTGCCAACGCGGAAGACGTGTGTCGTAACATCAAGCTTTTCAAGCAGCGTTTTGTAGTACATTGAGTACGCGCTGTAACCCTTGATTAACACCGCCCCGTCAGGCGCAAGATAGACCTTGTCGGCATAACTGGCTAGGTAGTATTGGCTTTGGTTATAGAAAGCGCCATAAGCAAGTACAGGTTTACCGGTTGCCTTGAACTCATTGATGGCTTTGGCGATATAGCGCAGCTTTGTTAAGCTGGTTTCTGGCATATCACGTAGAGAGAGCACCAACCCAGTGACATGGTCATCTGTCGAGGCATGTCGAATGGTGTCCACGATATCAAACAGGACGTTCTCTTTGGGTAGGTCTTTACCAAACAATGAACCGGTGACCGAATCCATTGGGTTCACGTAGGTGCTTTGCTCTACCACTGGGCCGGCAATATTTAATACTAACGCGGCTTCTTTTTTAACTGGCGGAGCGCTTGGTTCTACCTGAGTGAAACCGAAATAAAGCAGGGCGATCACGGCAAAGAACAACAGGTTCACAATGGCCAGTCTGGTAAAGTTAATCACTTTCCAGAATCCCTTGAAGATTAACCCAATAAATCGAACTATTTTTTTCATCATCTCTCCACAACACACGAAGTGAGTGTCTGCATCCCTAAATAACAGCTTGTAGTCTAGTGTTACGACTATGAATAAGCTGTATGAATATTGTAATTGTACGTGAATGTGACGACTTTCACCCAATCAAAAGCCATCATCATAAAAATTAGAGACTTATCATCATCGATGAAGTTCAAATAATCAAAAATTATTTTGCATTATGTTGTAAGAATGTAAACGCAAGTTTGATTTATTAACCTTGTTGTAATAATCTGGTCAGACCACAATTATAAAAAGCAAAGTGAAGTCGCCATGTACCCAAACCTACTAAAACCTCTAGACCTAGGATTCACTCAACTTCGCAATCGTGTATTGATGGGCTCTATGCACACGGGGCTTGAAGAACATAAAGAAGGCTTGCAAAAATTGGCGGCTTTCTATGAAGAACGTGCTAAAGGCGGGGTTGGACTGATCGTCACGGGTGGTTTCTCACCCAACTTACGTGGCCGCCTCGCTCCCTTTGCTGCTGAGTTTAGTAAGCCTAAACATGCCAAGGCACACAAAGTTGTGACAGAAGCTGTACATAAGCATGGTGGTAAGATTGCATTGCAAATCCTACACGCTGGGCGGTATAGCTATCACCCTTTTTCTCAAAGTGCCTCAAAAATAAAATCACCTATCACCCCCTTTACGCCCAGTGAAATTAGTAGCCGCCAGATTTGGAAAACAATTGAGGCCTATGCGAATAGCGCAGCCTTAGCGCAAACTGCTGGGTATGATGGCGTAGAGATAATGGGATCGGAAGGCTACTTCATCAACCAATTTATTTGTAAACGGACCAACGTTCGATATGACGAATGGGGCGGGAGCTATGAAAATCGTATTCGCTTGGCGATTGAAGTTGTTAAAGCGGTGCGTGCTGCTGTTGGGGAGGAGTTCATCATCATCTTCCGCTTGTCGATGCTTGATTTAGTTGAGCAGGGCAGCACATTTGACGAGGTTATTCAGTTAGGTAAGGCTCTAGAAGACGCGGGCGTCACCATTATAAACTCAGGTATTGGGTGGCATGAAGCCAAAGTCCCAACCATCGCGACACAGGTACCCAGAGCGGCCTTCACTTGGGTGACAGAAAAGGTTCGCCCACACCTTAATGTTCCGGTGATTACCACCAATAGAATTAATACCCCTGAAGAAGCTGAGCGAGTATTGGCGTCAGGTCACGCGGACATGGTCTCAATGGCGAGACCTTTCCTAGCAGACCCTAATTTTGTTCAAAAAGCAGAGCAAGGAAAATCACAATTAATCAATACTTGTATTGGTTGTAACCAGGCGTGTTTGGATAATGCCTTTAAGGGTAAGCGCGCGACCTGTTTGGTGAACCCTCAAGCTTGTTATGAAACGGAACTTATCGTTAAAACGACCGCTAAGTCCAAAAGTATTGCCGTCGTCGGTGCAGGCCCTGCAGGGCTAGCTTGTGCCACTATGCTTGCAGAGAAAGGCCATTCCGTTGATTTGTTCGAAAAAAGCGATCGAATTGGTGGCCAGTTTCGTCTCGCCATGCAGATCCCTGGCAAAGAAGAGTTTCGTGAGACGATCCGTTACTTTGCAAACCGAATTGATGAGACAGGCGTAAAGCTACACCTAGAAACCGAAGCCAATGCCGATTTGTTGAAAGAGTACGATGAGGTGGTCATGGCGTCTGGGGTGAAGCCGAGAATGCCGAAACTGGAAGGTATTGATAATGCTGATAAGGTGATCGATTACCAAACACTGATTCGTGACAAGGTATACGCCGGCGAAAACGTCGCGATAATGGGTGCTGGTGGTATCGGTGTTGATGTCGCCTCTATGCTGACCGAACCAGTTGGTCATACGCTTGATGATTGGCTGCATGAGTGGGGGGTCGATACTCAAGTGGAACATCCGGGTGGCTTGTACCCTTTCCCTGATACAGTCGCTGAGACTAACGTCTGGGTGATGCAACGAAAAGCAGGACGTGTTGGCAAGGGCCCTGGAAAAACAACTGGCTGGATCCACAAAAAGATCCTTGAAAAGCGCGGCGTTAATCTATTGGCCGGTGTGTCTTATGAAAAAATTGATGACGAAGGCCTACACATCACGATTAAGGGGGAGCATAAACTGATCCCTGCCGATAAGGTGATTGTCTGTGCGGGGCAAGAATCCGTGAAACCATTTGAGGCGCAATGGCCTGATTTTGGAGATAAGCTGCACGTGATTGGTGGTGCTGATTATGCCGGAGAGTTAGATGCGGTACGTGCAATTCGCCAAGGCGTAGAGCTAGCGGCTAAGCTGTAGGCCTGCAACCTCTGAATCAGAGAGATAAAAAACGCGGGTGATGGTTGAAGTGAACCATAGAGCATTTAATATGATGTTTGATAATGGTTATCAATAGTAGTGTTAACACGTTGGGTATTTGTTATTATTAATGCAAAGACCGATAACAACATTAACTCCAAGGACGTATTATGGATGCCTTAGAACTGCTGCTTAACCGACGTTCAATTGCCCGCCTAAGTGACCCCGCACCGGAAGGGGTCGCACTGGAAAATATCATAAAAGCAGGACTGCGTGCGCCCGATCACGGTGGCTTAACACCTTGGCGGTTCGTGTTGGCTCAAGGCAATGGTCTTAACAAGCTTGCGACCATTTTATCAGAGGCCAGCACGCTCGCGGGTCGTGAGCAAAATGTGATTGATAAAGCGCAAAAAGCACCGTTTCGAGCGCCACTGGTGATCACGGTGATTGCCAGCGTGACTCCACATGAAAAAGTACCCGCATTTGAGCAATACCTTTCTGCTGGGTGCGCCGTTCAAGCAATGCAAATGGCTGCAGTTGCGCAAGGGTTTCAAGCCTTTTGGCGCTCCGGTAAATGGATGTTTGATGAGCATGTGAAACAAGCATTTAATGTGACAGGAGACGATAAAATTGTTGGTTTTCTTTATGTTGGCACGCCTGGTTGCACCCCGATGAAAGCCCCCGAGCGAGACCTTTCTAAGTTTATAGAGTTCCTGTAACTGTCTATTTATACAGTTTTTCTTGATTAATAAAGGTAAGCTTGGTTAAGCTTACCTTTTCTTTTGCCAGTATATTTTTATGACACGTCTATTTATCGCAGAAAAACCGAGCTTAGGTCGCGCAATCGCGGCGGCCTTACCTAACCCTCAGAAGAAAGGGGATGGGTTTATTCAATGTGGTAATGGTGATGTGGTGACATGGTGCATCGGCCACTTACTTGAACAGGTTGAGCCCGATGTTTACGATGACCGGTATAAAAAATGGAACCTCCTTGACCTCCCCATTATTCCTGAACAGTGGCAGCTTCGACCTAGAAAAACGGCAGCAAAGCAACTTGCCGTGGTGAAAAAGTGTGTCAAACAAGCAAGCGAATTAGTTAACGCGGGCGATCCTGATCGAGAAGGGCAGTTACTTGTCGACGAGGTCATTGATTATTGTAAGGTCAGCAAAGCCAAGAAAGATAATGCGCAACGGTTATTGATTAGTGATTTGAACCTACCTGCGGTAAAGAAAGCCATTGGATCGATGCGCATGAACAAAGAGTTTGTACCGCTTTCGGTCTCTGCATTGGCTCGCTCAAGAGCAGACTGGCTGTATGGGATGAATATGTCTCGTGCCTACACATTATTGGGCCAAAAAGCGGGTTACCAAGGTGTGCTTTCTGTGGGGCGAGTACAAACGCCCGTTTTAGGATTAGTGGTTCGACGTGACGATGAGATCGCAAATTTTATCCCCAAGGACTACTTTACGCTGCATGCTCTCATTCCTTATCAAGACAGTCAAAGTAGCTTCGATATTCGAGCTCGCTGGAAACCAAGTGAAGCCTGTAAGAATTGGCAAGATGAAGAAGGTCGAGTGCTTAATCGCAAGCTGGTTGAGAATGTCGCGAGTCGAATTAAAGGCCAACCCGCTAAGGTGGTAAAGTCTGAACACAAATCGACCAAGCAAAATGCGCCGATGCCGTATTCGTTGTCCGCGTTGCAGATTGACGCTGCCAAACGTTACAACATGAGCGCTCAACAGGTTCTCGATGTCTGCCAAGCCTTGTACGAAAAACATAAACTGATCACCTATCCGCGTTCAGATTGTCGGTACCTACCTAATGACCATTTCTACCAGGCCAATGAAGTACTCGCTGCAATAAAAAATAATAGTAAAGCTTGTGCGGCTCATGTGGATGAGGCGGATAGCAGTCGCAAGTCAAAAGCGTGGAACAACAGCAAGGTTGATGCGCACCATGCCATCATCCCAACACCTAAAAAGTCGAACAGCGTACTGTCGAACTACGAAGAGAACGTTTATGGGTTGATCGCTCGTCAATACGTCATGCAATTTTACCCGCCAGCCGTGTATGCCGAAGCGATGCTCGAATTTGATATCCAAGGTGGACTCTTCGTATCAAAAGGCAAGCGTATGCAAGAGCCAGGATGGCGCGTCTTGCTTGGTAAGCAGTCTAACAGCAAGGAAGAAGATGTTGATGCGGTGCCAGCCCTGCCTGTTGGTACCGAGTTGCTTTGTCGTGAAGGACAAATATTGGAGAAAAAAACGGAACCTCCCCGTCATTTTACTGAGGCAACGCTGCTGCAGGCAATGACGGGTATTGGCCGCTTTGTTGTTGACCCATCGTTGAAAAAAATCCTAAGAGACACCGATGGAATCGGTACGGAGGCGACTCGTGCAGGCATACTGGATACCTTGTTTAAAAGGCAGTTGTTAAGACGCGATGGCAAGGCAGTGTTAGGTTCACCTGCGGGTCGAGGTTTAGTGTATGCATTACCAGATGAATCGACCCATCCGGACATGACGGCGCACTGGGAACATCAGCTTCAAGGTATGGCCGAAAAAACGTATTCATACGCTCCCTTTATGCTAGGTCTTACTCAAAAAATGGATGAGTTGATGCGTCGGGTTAAAGAAGAGCCAGTGCCTGAATCGTTGAGAAATTTACCCAAGGTGGAACGGCCGGCTTTTAAGAAAAAACGTAACAGCAAGCCAAGAAAAAGCCCGAGGAAGTCAAAGTAGCCCTATAAAATACCGCCATATCACGTGATGTGGCGGTATTTTATTAACAAAGTAGTTAAGCGTCTTTGTTTGCACTCGTATCGCAATCGTACTTCGTCATTCGTATCTTAGTGCTTCAATAGGGTCAAGCTGAGAAGCCTTATAAGCCGGGTAGAAACCAAACCCGATGCCGATGCAGGCTGTGGCGGATATACTGACCATAATGATCATCGGTGACACGATCAATTGCCAGCCTAAACCGTGCTGCAATACCGCTATTGTGACTAACGAAATAATAATCCCCAGTAACGCCCCAACTAAACAGAGCACAACACTTTCAATGAGGAACTGTAATAAGATGTTTTTTGGCTTGGCACCCACGGCCATTCGAAGTCCAATTTCTCGGGTTCGCTCAGTGACACTCACCAACATGATGTTCATCACCCCAATGCCCCCCACGAGCAACGAAACGGCGGCGACACCTGATAACAACAAAGAAAATACCTTGTTCGCTTCTGCACGAGTATTCAACATAGCGGTGAGGTTCATAATCTTAAAAGGACTGACCTGATGGGACGGAATTCTATGTTTTTGGATAAGCAGTCGCTCGATTTCTTCGGCTACAAAGTCCATGTCATTTTGATGCTCAACGGAGATGGTCATGCGTTTGACACGGTCACTCTTGCCATTGTCTCGGCCAATGATTTTTCGATTTGCGGTCGAGATCGGCACTATCACAATATCATCTTGGTCCTGTCCCCGCATGTCTTGCCCTTTTGATGTTAAGACACCAATAATAGTCAGGGGAACCTTATTGATGCGTATGGTTTCATTCATTGCACTCTGAGCATGCCCAAACAACTCGGTGGCAACGGTGTTACCAATTAAGGCAACCTTGGCACTTTTTTTAACTTCACTTTCATCAAACAGCCGCCCGGATGTCACGCCCCAGTTGGAGGCAACAAGGTAATCGGCGTTCGTGCCTTGAATCGTAGAGCTCCAGTTTTGGTTGCCCCAGACAACTTGTGCCTGACTATCCACTGACGCGCCTGCCGCGATAATTTCGGGGATTTCGTTCTTTATGATAGCCACATCACTCATCGACAGTTTGTTGCTTGCTCCTACTGCGTTTGAAGCGCCACCAGACTTAATAGAGCCGGGTCGGACCATTAATAGGTTGGTACCTAAGCTCTCAATCTGTTGCTCGACTTGCCGTTGTGCGCCTTCACCCAATGCAAACATGATGACGACGGCGCTGATGCCAATAATAATGCCTAATGTGGTTAAGATAGATCGCAGTAGATTGCGCTTAAGAGATAACAGCGCGGTGCTGATGAGTATCATGCCGACCCCCTTAATGTATCAAGATGTTTGAGCGCGTCTTCAGACAGTAGTTTCCCATCTCGAATGTGCAGTATGCGACTGGCTTGCGCCGCAACTTCATGGTCATGAGTGATAATAATAATGGTCTGGCCTTGGCTGTTGAGATGGTGAAACAGGGCCACAATATCGTTACCGGTTTTACTATCAAGTGCGCCTGTCGGCTCATCGGCCAGCAATATGTCGGGTTGATTGACAAGGGCTCTGGCAATGGCTACTCGTTGTTGTTGACCGCCGGATAGTTGATTAGGATGAGAATGAAGTCGGTCACCTAAGCCGACAAGCTCAAGGCATTTCTTGGCGCGATTATCGGCGTCTTTAATGGGTTTATCGAAGTACATTAAAGGCATTTTGACATTATCGAGCGCGGATGTGCGAGACAGTAGGTTGAACTGTTGGAAAACAAAACCGATATGGTCTCTGCGTACTTCTGCCAGTTGGTTTTTGTTGAGATCTTGTGTTTCTTGGTTAAGGATTGAAACTTGGCCATCTTCAGGCGTCATTAGGCAGCCAATCATATTCATCAATGTGGATTTCCCAGATCCTGATGGTCCCATAATTGCGACCATTTCACCTTGCTGCACGGTGAAATTTACATCATCAAGAACCTGAAAGCGCTCTTCACCGGTAGGGAAACTATGACTGATATGCTGACACCTTATTGCCGCGTTCACTGGTTGCTCTCCCTATATTGGGTAACGATAGTTTCATTCGATAGATCGGGGTTGATTACGGCAGTGAATGTGTCATCGGATACACCAAGTTCCGCATAAATGGTCTCCATTTTATTGTCGCGGAGCACCAACACTGGTCCCATTTTTACTTGCCCGTTTCGAATTTGCTTTTGCAATGAACGCTGCTCTTTTGTTAATACACCCGCTAGCGCTTTATTGAACTGCTGTCGACGTTGTCTGTCTGCATCTGGAGAAGCATCGGGGGCTTTCTTGGGCAGCGCTTGTTGGATTGCGAGCGTTTGCTCTTTTGTTAGGTTTAAATATTTTAAGCGAGAAAGCGGGCCTTTCGCCTCATTACTGTCAGAGACGGTATATCGATTGGCCATGCGAATGGCCGCGTTCGTTATTCGCTGTACGCCGTCCATTTTTTCTATGGCAACTTCTAGGTTTGCCGTCATCCCTGGAAGTAACACCCCACTTGGGTTGCTGGTCGAAATGACAACCACGTAACTGACAACATTCGAATTGGTTTGTGGGGCTTTACGTATTTGTTTTACTTCACCTTTAAAGCTGCGATCGGCAAAGGCATCAACACCAAAACTGACCTTTTGCCCTTCAACAATTAAGCCGATATCTGATTCGTCGATATAGGCTTCGATTTCCATCTCAGTCAAACTTTTCGCTAATGTGAAGAGCTCGGGCGTGTTATAGCTAGAGGCCACCGTCTGACCCGCTTCAATATTTCGGTTGATAACGAAACCACTGATTGGTGCGCGAATATTGGTACGGTCGAGTTCAATCTGAGCTTGCTCTAAACTAGCAAGGTTGGCTGCATGGGTCGCTTGCAGTATTTCGAGTTGAACGATGCTTTGCTGCCAATCTAACCGATATTGTTTACTCGTCGTTTGTAGGTCGTCTAACGCATCTTCAGAAACGTTTTTCTTTAAATACAGCACGTGAGCGCGTTCTACTTCTCTCACTGAGCGTTCATAATTGAGTCGTGCTCGTTGGATCTGCAGTTGTTGTGCCGTCGCATCGGCGGCACTTTTCTCAGAAAGTGCTTTTGCTTGTGCAACTTGAGCGGCAAAAGAGGCCGGATCAATTTTGGCCAACAATTGATCTTTTTCAATGACGTCGTTGAAGTCAGCGTACACTTTTATCACCTGACCCGACAATTGTGCGCCCACGACCACGTCATCGACAGCGGCAAGTGTTCCTGTTGCGCTGACAGTGTTGCTGATATCACCAATACTAGAGGACTCTGTCCGATAAGAGGTTGTGTTTGTTGTTGAGGAGGAAAACATCTCGGGATAGGTTAGCCAAACCCCTGACGCCGTCACTCCAATAACGATGGCCGTGATAGTACTAATGCGAAGCCAATGATTCATAATCCTTACTCATACAGTGGTTATACGCTATTCAGCGTAGCAACAAATGTCGTGGTAAAGTGAATATTTACAGCAATTTACAATAGGTTATTACTTCAAAGGTCGTATCAAACGATGCACTACAGCCTACAGAGCTAGTTTGCCCAAACACCATTAAGGTCACCATGGTAATGAACGGCCATCATAGTTAAGAAATCGCCCCGAATCTTCTAACGTTGCTGATTCAATGACAGAAACTAACCCTTTGGCGGAGATTTGTGTTGAGATGAGCGCGTTGGGGCCTCCCATCTCCGTTTGAACCCACCCCGGGTGCAATGCGAGAACCGTAAAGCCGTCTGATGAAAGGTCATTACTGAGGCTTTTTACTACCGAGTTCAGTGCCGCCTTAGATGAGCGATAAATATAGCCGCCACCGGAGGTGTTCTCAGTCATGCTACCGACTTTAGAAGACAAACAAATAATTTTTCTGACTGACGAAGCTTGCAGTTTAGGGCAAAGTATTTCAACGAGCTTAAGAGGGGCAATGGTGTTAATTTCGAAAACGCGGCGCCATTCCTCCGGATCCGTGTTGCCAAAGCCATAGTTTTTAGGGCCATAATAGCCGGCATTGTTAATGACGATATCGATAGTAGGGAAGTCCTGGAACAGCCGACTCATCTCATCATAGTGGGTGATATCCAGTTTATAAGTGGTGAGTGATTCATGCTGGATAGAAAGTGCCATCAACGCCTGTGAAGAAGACTCACTACGATAAGTTGCATAAACTTGATAACCAGCCGTTAAGTATTCTTGAGTCAAGGCAAAGCCTATCCCGCGGTTAGCCCCTGTTATTAGTACGGTTTTCATCGACTTCACCTCGCGTTAAACTTCAACTATCACATTTTCCAAACCGACAAGATCATTCATGCCTGTTCCCTTAATCTATCATCATATCTATTCTGACCTAGCGCTACCAGACGGTCATCGATATCCGATTAATAAATACCGTCTGCTTTATCAAGCCATACATGCAGAGTATTTGAGTCAAGGATCAGCCGCATTTGACGTGTATTCACCACAGCCACTTGGTGTTGAACAGCTGTATCAAGTTCATTGCCGTCAGTATGTCGATTCGCTGCTATGCGGAGAGTTACCCGCCGCTAAAATGCGTCGTATCGGTTTTCCGTGGAGTCCTGAACTTGTCGAACGAACACTTATCTCCGCAGCCGGTACTTGCTTAGCCGTAGATAAAGCATTGGAGAACGGAGTCGCGATCCACTTGAGTGGCGGTTACCATCATGCTCATTACGATTTTGGCAGCGGTTTTTGTTTATTTAACGACTTGGTACTTGCGGCAACACATGCACTGAATCGAGGTATTGAAAAGGTCTTGATCGTCGATAGTGATGTTCATCATGGTGACGGCACGGCGACCTTGGTTGAAGGCAATCCTCAGATCGTGTCGTTGTCGTTTCACTGTGAGAAAAACTTTCCTGCCCGCAAGCCACAATCGGATTTTGATGTGCCGCTGGCAAGAGGCGTTAGCGATGACGAATTTCTTGCTACATTTTATAATGTGGTGGACTTGGCAATAAGGCTACATTCACCCGACCTTGTGCTTTATGACGCTGGCGTTGATATTCATGAAGGGGATGAACTCGGGTATCTTAACGTTACCACGGAAGGTATTGCGCAAAGAGAACGCTGGTTATTGACTCGCTGTAAAGCGGCAAGTTTACCGGTTGCGTGTGTGATTGGCGGTGGATACCGTAGCCATCACGCCGATCTTGTACCAATACATATGGCGTTGATCAACGCAGGCCGAGAAGTGTGGGAGAAGGCATAATGAAACACCGTATTCGAGCGGCGGGGATCGCACTAAACAACGACAACATTCTGCTATTAAAAGTGAGTGATGAACATTCCGGTGAATACTGGATTCTGCCTGGTGGTGGGCTTGAAGGCTCGGATCAAAGTAGCAAGCACGCCCTTGTCAGGGAGTATAAAGAAGAAACCGGTCTTGATGTCGTCGTCGGGCCATTGCTGTTTGTACGAGAGTTTTTGGAAACGGCCCGCAATACCTACCACGTGGAGCTTTTTTATCAAATTGAAAGCTGGAGCGGCTCGCTAGGACTACATCACTTAAGCGGGCTTAATGATGAGTCGTACATCCATGCAGTACAATGGGTGCCATTGGCGGAGTTAGCGAATATAAAAACGTTTCCCAGAGATATCGTGTCGCAGATTGTCCCCATGATTAAAGCGAGGCGGTCCTCATTGCATCTCGGTAGCTTCGTTCAAGGTGACAATGATGATGTTAATCGACTGGATTAACTTAAGAGAGGGGGGTATTATGCTCGGCCTCACACTATTGACGGATATTAGACGCCATGAACCGCAAAAAAAAGATTAATCAAATTCATAAAGCTCGCGTAAAAAAAGCGAACGCAAAGAAGCAAACGAGCAATAAGCCTCGTTACATTTCTAAAGCAGAACGTGCAAAAATAGAGGCGGAACAAGCCTTATTGAATGAACAAGCTGAACAAGATTCATCGACGCAAGATGCGACTTCGTCTGAGACTACAGAACCTGTAGCATCGGCGTAATTGATTCAGGTTTGTATCGAGTCTAGTTTGTAGAGTCTGGTTTGTAGAGTCTAGTGTATGTTGCTCATGAAATACTGAGCAATAGACACCCATCATGCCTTCTGAGTGCTGAGGCTAGCTACTTACCTCCACAATTTATTACCAACCTCGCGCATTGTTTGTACTCCTCACTGCTTGTACCCGGTGTGATGCGTCTACGCCAACTAATTATCTCCATTAGCAAATCCTGATGTAAAAAAGCCCCAGATCAGAATACTGTCTAGGGCAAATTAACGTGGCTTTAACGCGCGATAGCAGATCTAAGGTATCGCGTGATGTGAGAACCTATAAACTCGGTGTTAGGCACTTGTTTTTACGGCGTCTCATGGTTCGTAAGACAATACCGACAATCATAATGACGCCACAGAATCCATAGACCTGCATGATGGTTGGGTCGTTAGAAACGAAGCCAACGTCAGAAAACATGATATACGCACCTAAAACCATATACAGAATGATGGCCGACGCTTCAAAGCGGAACGCCCAAGGCATCACGTCAATCGTATCGTTTACGGGCATAACGTAGTCTTGTTCTCTTGGCATAAAGTGCCCAATGATAAACATCAAGGTGGTACACACGACAAATAGAATCGCGAGTTGGTGTAGGAAGTGAATCGGTGTCTTGAATATCAATTGCATCGCCGCGTAAGAGCTGACAAACACAACCAGTGAGACCTTAGCCGCAATGGCTGGGACGCGCTTTGATACATAACCAACGAATACAATGGTGAAAATAGGCACACTAAAAAAGCCAGCTACCATTTGTAAATATTGAAATAGTCCTTCGGGAGCATACATGATGAATGGCGCGATACACACCGAGATAATCGCGATGATGACGCCAAAGATTCGACCTTTACCCACCAATTCTTCGTCAGTTTTTCCTTGACCAAATAATGGCTTGTAGACGTTCAGTGCAAATAAGGTGGTCGAACTATTAAGTACGCCATTGAAGGTACTTAAGATGGCCCCAAACATTACCGCGACGAAAAAGCCAACTAATGGTTTTGGTAGGACTTCGTTGACTAATCGGGTGTACATGGTATCTGGATTACCGGCATCTGCGCCGAACATATGAAAAGCAATGATTCCAGGAATAATGAGGAACAGAGGTGAGATGACCTTGATTGCCCCCGCCAGAATGACACCCTTTTGACCTTCTTTTAGATTCTTAGCGCCAAGAGCTCGTTGGATGATCGATTGGTCTGTTCCCCAATAATAGAGATTAACCAGTAACAAGCCGGTAAATAGCGTTGAGAATGGTAGGGGGTCAGTTTCTTTACCGACAGACTGAAGCTTTTCTGGCGCAGCCGTCAATAGAATGTCGAGCCCCTCACCAAAGCTACCACCACCCAGCGCCATTAGACCAAAAACAGGTATCATCATTCCGCCGACGATCAAACCAACACCGTTAATCGTGTCTGCAATAACAACAGCTTTTAATCCGCCATAAATAGCGTAGAAGAATCCAAGCAGACCAATGGTGGCAGAAATGAGAGCAATCGAACTGAATTCAGAAATATTAAGTAAGGCTTGAACGTCAAATATTTCACCAAGAACGACGGCACCAGCATAGAGGGTAGTGGGCAAAATATTGATAACGTATTGGCATAAAAATAGCAAGGTTACGAACTTTTTGACGGACATATCATAGCGGCTCTCAAGGAAGTCAGGGATAGTGGTTATCCCTTGCTTGAGATAGCGTGGTACGAGTAATAGCGCAATAATGACCAAGGTAACGCCCGAGGCGACCTCCCAACCCATAACACTCATGTTGTGGGTATATGCCTGCGCACTCATTCCTACAAAGCTAGTCGCGCTTAGGTTGGTAAGAATAAGAGAGCTGGCTATCAGTCCGCCAGTCAGGCTTCGCCCGCCGAGGAAGAAACCATCTTGAGAGGTGTTTTTGTCGTGTTTCACTTTGTTGTAGGTAAATGCGACAACAAAGCCTGTAAACAGCAAGAACGATAGTAATACTGTAATAGACATTTTGTTTCCTTAAACGTTAGTCGTAGTGATTATGACTACTCCGAGTCATTTGTGTGTAGGGTTGCCCACACAGAATGCGAAGTTGGTGAACGATACACGTCACTTAAATGCATACTGTGGGGCTAGGTAAGAATTAATTTATCTTTCGTAGATGCACAATAAGCGCGGATTCCGGGTCAAGAATGGGTAGGGTAATACCAATTTCTTTTAGGTTGTCACCATGTAGTGTGAGTGTTTGCTCAAGCCATTTAGGGCGTTGTTTCATTAACTGAAAACTGGTCTGAGGCATCTCCACTATGGTCACTTTATATTGACTGTTTGTGTCGCAGCAGCTAATGCGCAGCGGCGAGGGAAGGGCATGAGATGGCATTGCTAACTGGCATACCGTTATGATCATTTCATCATCGGTTTCGACACCATAGATGTGCTGATTTTGGTCGGCGGGGTCAATTCTGAAACTCCGCCCGGAATGTAGGATGTGGCGGTATTTTTTATGTAGGGCAATGTAATGAGCGAACGCGGCTTTCTCTTCGTCAGACTCTTTCACTGGGTCGAGTTCAACGCCCATGTGTCCCATAAAGGCGGTAACGCCGCGCATATTAATGTGGTGACGGCGATTTGTTGAATGGCATTCAGCTGGACCAATATGTGCGCCCATTACCTCTGGTGGGAAGAAATAGCTCATCCCTTTCTGTATTGCTTGCCTTTCTAGGGCGTCATTGCAATCGGATGCCCAGAAACGGTGGGTTCGCTTGAGAATTTCGAAGTCGATGCGACCTCCTCCAGAAGAACAAGATTCAATCTCAACAGATGGATGGGCACCAGTGAGTTTGTCAATGAGGCGATAGAGTGCTTGCGTCTGGCCGTGGACAGCGGCTTTGCCTTGGTGGCCGGGCTGAACAAGCTCACGATTCATATCCCACTTCAGGTAGGTGATTGAGTAACGTGTCAGCAGAGTATCTAGTCGTTCAAATAGGTAATTGAAGCAATCGTTGTTTTGAAGGTCTAACACATACTGCCAACGACCGGATGGCTGATGGTAACCTTTAAGGCCAAGTACCCAGTCCGGATGATTTCGGTAAAGGTTAGAGTCTTGGCTCACCATCTCGGGTTCAACCCAAAGACCAAACTCCATGCCTTGCTGGTTGACGTGGTCAATCACGGGCTCTAGTCCATCTGGATATTTAGTTTCGTCGAGATACCAATCGCCTAATGCAGTACGTTCACCATCGCGGCCAATAAACCAGCCGTCATCAATAATAAAGCGTTCAACACCCATGCGAGCGGCTTCTGTCGCCATTTGCATAATATAGTCAGGCTTGTGATCAAAGTAGATCCCTTCCCAGGTATTAAGATGAACTGGGCGAGGTTTATCAGTCGGAAATGAGACGATATTGTTGCGCACAAACGCTTGGAATCGTTGTGCTACGCCATTAAGACCAGTGTTGCTGTAGCAACCATAAAGCCAAGGGGTTTTATACTCTTGTCCTTCTTCTAAGAGGCATTCGCCAGAAAGCAATAGTTCGCCAGCTTGCACAAATCGTCGCCCATCACTTCGAACGTCTGCACGCATTTGGTGATTTCCGCTCCAGCCTAAATGAAACGCCCAGACCAGCCCTTGTTGTTCGCTAAAGCCATGACTGCCTACAAACATGCCAGGGAAGTTTTCATGGGAAGTGCGTCCGCGGCGATTTTCTTGCATGAAGCCACCATGGTCGAATCGTTGACGTTGAGTCTGAAATTCATGACACCAACGGCCGTGGAATGTCATGAGTTCATTAGCATGACTTGGCAAAGGGAGCGTCGAAGACAATTTTCCTAGATGGTAAGGGGTGGAGGTGATGTTTTTAACGGTTACACGTTTTTGTAATACATCTGTTTCGCTATCCAGTTTGAGTTCGACTTTAAGCTCAAGCCCTGCGACGTCATCAATAAGGTCAAAACAAGCGCTGTGCTCATCTGCTGACACTGATGTTGTGGTAAAGACGGGAGCCCAATCATGTCTGGATCTATGGCCTTCGAGACCGGGGGCATTAAAGTGGCCGCTACCTAACTCAGGGCATAACGATAGTGGTACATCTACATCTAAACGCGCTTGAGAGATAGGCCGCTCTGTCGACAGCAACAGGTCATTGTCGATAGAAGCAATTTTAGTACCCCAGTGCAAAATTTCTGGGACACGGTCAACCTTGATGATTAAGCTTTGGTTTTTACTCGTTAAGTGAACAAAGTCGCTCATGATAGTCTCGTTGTTTTCGTGAACATTATTTGAGAGTTATCTTGCGCTCGTGACGTTGAATTAATAGCGAGATGTTAGTTATGTGTGATTATGATCGGCTTTTTATATTGCGAATTTTGCGCTAGATCGACTGTTTTCGGAAACATTTTTAATGTGTTTTGTGACATTTTGAAGCCGCGCAAAGATAGGGGCAGCGTTTTTAGTTAAGATGTGAGTATGAGAAGCTAGAGAGAATATTTAGTTATGAATGTGACATTTAAAGATGTAGCTCAACTCGCCGGTGTATCAACTCAGACGGTATCTAGGGTTACCAATGGTTCTGAACAGGTCGCAGAAAAAACGCGGCACAGAGTTAACCAAGCAATTAAGCAGCTAGGTTACGTGCCAAATAAAGGCGCGCAGATGCTCAGCCGAGCAAAGTCAAAAAGTATCGGTTTAATTACATTGGACATGGCGCTGCATGGTGCGGCTCTTATAGCAAACGGGGTGCGACAGAAAGCCCACGAACTGAAGTATGGTGTCGCGTTTTCAGTTGTGTCTCAGCCATCGTTGGATAATATACAGCAATCGATCCGGGAACTGACCGCACAACAAGTAGATTGTGTCATCCTCAACGTTCCGCTGACATCGGTGGATGCCCGTTATTTGCTAGAGCAGTTTTCCCATTTACATTTGATATTTATTGATGTGCCAGAAAAATCCAATGTGCATCATATCTGTGGTGCACACAGAGAAGGCGCTAAACAAGCCGCAGAGCACCTAATTCTTGGTGGCAGGAGCAAGTTTTTATTAATCACAGGGCCGAATGAATCGAGTGCTTCGACGATTCGTTTGCACAGTTGGCAGTCGGTGATCGAAAAAAACAAGAGTACAGTGGCGCTTCAATATGAGGGTAACTGGCAGGCAGAGAGTGGGTATATGGCTGTTCGTCAGGCAATTTCAAAACAGGTCTCATTTGATGCTGTGCTAGTGGCCAGTGATCAAATGGCATTAGGAGCACTCAGAGCACTCGAAGAATTTAACATAGCGGTACCAGATCAGGCAGCTGTTGTTGGCTTTGATGGTATTGCAGATAGTGCTTTTTTCTCTCCGCCATTGACGACAATAAAGCAAGACTTTACTGAGATTGGATTACAAGCAGTGGTGTTAGCGCTTCAGGTGAGAAACGAAGAGTTGTTGACGGATGGCTACGCTGAAAGGGTCATTCCAGTCACGTTACTGGAGCGAGGCAGCAGTGCTCCTCGCTCAATATCAGGCTATAAAAAACAAGAAATTAAGGCGCTATTGCAGCGTATTGAATATCTTTTGCCAGAGACTGATTGAACCCTCCATTTTACGGGGCCTCACGTCTTTGCTTTAGATGCAAAAAAGCCGCTATAAATAGCGGCTTTTTCTAAAAGTGGCGGAGGGATAGGGATTTGAACCCTAGAAGGGCTATTAACCCTTGCCGGTTTTCAAGACCGGTGCTTTCGACCACTCAGCCATCCCTCCGTTGTTGAAGCGTATATTAATGGGCATCTTACTCTTTGTAAACCCTTTTTAATTTAAAAAAACAGAATTACTGACTGTTGGATTAAAAAGTAACCTAGAGTGTCTATTATCTATGCATAACTGACAAAAAAACCCAAGCACATAGGCTTGGGGTTTGAGAACGAAAGTTATAGAACGCGTTATTCTTTGTTATAGACGTCACTGACTTTTTGAGTAGAAACGCTGAAGTTCGGTAAAGCCTTGCATTAATATCGGTAACTTTGGATTCTTATCATCAAGCTTTTGGTAATTTTTGTCATATAGACTGTAGTTACCGAACTTATCGACAACGGTTGTTTCACTTGCTGTGATGAGTGCAAGCTCTCGAGTATCGCCAGCAATGATCCACTTACGTTTCCTTTCATCAAACAGGTTACGGCCGCTGCTGTAGTCTTTAGTGTTAGTTGAGACACCACTAAGGTCCTGCATAAACGTTACCGCTAAGTCTAAATGACTCGTCATATGCGTGTAGTCAGCAGATAACTTACCCGGCCAATGTATCACTAAGGGAACCTTTAGTTGATACTGACTGTAGTTGGTGTTGGAGCCCCAACTACGCGTCTTGGTTTCATTGAATTCAGTGCCATGGTTCGAGGTCAAAACAACCACGGTATTGTCTAACATTTTATTATCGACAAGCGTCTGAAGTATTTTACCAAATTCTGTATCAGCGGCGGTGGCGGCGGCTGAATACGCAGCAATAAATTGTTGCTCAGGTGATAAGTTAGGTGTGGCTGGCTGGTAACTATCAAAGTCATCAACGGTTGTTAGTTCAATATAGCTAAACCAAGGTGCGCCTTTGTCACCGGCTACGGATTGCTGCCATTGCTTGATCGCTAGGTTATCGCCAATAGGCGAACTAGAAGGCGTCCCGTCACTGTTTAACGAAATGTCCGCAATAGGAAAGCTTCTAAAAATAGTGTCGGTGTACAGGTCATCTGCAAAGTTATCGCCGCTGTAGAGTTTGAACTGGTAGCCTTGTTTTTTGAGCGTAGACATAAACAAGGGTGCGCTACCTTGCGCTTTAATGCTGCTAGCGTAGCTGGTGGGTATGCCATACATAAGACCAAATACGCCAAAGTCATCATTACTTGAGCTGTAGTGGTTAAGAAAATTCTGGTTGTTTAGAGAAAAGCCATAACTAACGGGCATTGTTTTCGGTGATAACATATCGCTGCGCAGGTTGTTAATACTAACAACGAGAACGTTGAGATTTTCAGAACGACGATTAAACTCGATTGGGGTGAGGGGGTAAGTGACTAAATCAACGGCCCCTTCATTGTCTTTCAGCTTCTGTAGGTATTCTTCACGGTCAAGTAAGCCATGCTTTTCCATAAATGACTTTGCCGTCATTGGATAAGACAGTGGAAAATTTGCCTTTTGAACGGTCACAGGGTTATAGAAAAACGCGTCTGCCCACATAAAAATCAAGTGACTTGAAATAAAACACAAGAAAAATAATGCAGTGATCGGTCGTCCGACATGCTTGTGAGACAGCTTACGTTGTTTTTTCCAGACCCATTCTGATAAGGCAAGCTGTGCTAAAAAAATAGGAGGTAAGACAATAAAGAGGTGTTGTAAGTCACTACTTACCGCGGTGCTCTCATCGCCAAACAGCAGTTCCCATACCACAGGTGATAAGTGGAGATTGATCGTTTGGTAGGCTTGCGTGTCGATCAGAAGTACCGTTAAGCCGAATGTAGCAAAACAGACCGATATTAGTCTGAATAGTTTTCGAGATGGAATGACAAAAGTTAACGGAAAAAGAATCAGCAGGTAGAGTGCGAAAACCAAGAAACCGAAATGACCAATCCATGATGTCAGGAGGTAAGCTTGTCCAAACAAGGTGTCTGGCCATGGAGACGCAGAGATGTAGCGAGTACCCACAAGCATCGCTGCAATTATGTTGAAGAACGCAAACCAGTGCCCCCAACCTACGAGTCGGGAGACGCGCTCACCGTATGAATTTCCGCTATCTACCATTTGCCGTTATTGATTCCGTGCCTAAATTAGTGTTTTTCTCATGCTTCTACAGAAGAAATCAGAGCTTTAGAGAATTTTTCCGCAATTGCTTCACGTTGTGAAGGTGCAACATCCGTATTTAAGACATTGGTTGCGATATTTCCTGCAATCATAAGTGAAAGCTCAGGGCCAGCACCATGTTTATCAAGAACGGCTGCTATTTCGGTTAAAATTTGTTCAACTTGTTGGTCGGTATATTTAGATGTAATTGGCATAAAGACTCTGCTAATGATAATGAAAGCGGCTTATGATACCCTACTCTGCATCACAAACGAAACAGCATCGATAATAATTTCACTATGAGTTTGAACCTATCTAACGTTATTTTACACCAGCTGACGATAAATGAGCAGGAAGAGCTAGTTGTCCACTATCGTGATGAGCTTCTCCCTAATGACAGTTCGGCAGAAAACCTCGTTGCCGAGCTTCATCGCGTCTTTAATGCAAAAGCGGGTAAAGGCTTTGGCGCATTCAAAAGCGATAGCGATTTTCAAGTATGGTTGAATGAATTAAAAAATGGCGACAAAGATTTCTATTCCTTCTCTCAAGACAGCGCTCAACGTTTAAAGACTGAATTATCTAAGTACCCGTTTGCTGATGCTGGTACTTTGGTTATGGCGCAATATCAATCTCTTGCCACTGAGTATTTGTTTATTGGACTGCTACCTTCTTATAGTAGTTTACAAATCACTGAGGGGTTAAATATTGGTGCCATTGATTATCTTGATATCGGCAAAATGGACATTGTTGCTCGAATTGATTTAACGAGTTATGACATTGATAAGAACTCTAATCGCTACCTCACTTACATTAAAGGCCGAGTCGGGCGCAAAGTCGCTGATTTCTTTTTGGATTTTTTACAGGCTGAAGTGGGTTTAGATACGAAGCAACAAAATACCATTTTGATGCAAGCGGTGAATGATTTTTGTGCTGATGCGCAACTCGACAAAGAAGAGACGGTCAATTACAAGAAGCAAGTGTACGAATACTGCAACGAACAGATAAAGGCCGGTGACGAAGTTCAAGTGCGAGAGTTGTCAGGTGAACTGCCTGCTAATGAAGGCTCAAGCTTTTTGGATTACACTCAAGAACAGGGGTATGAACTTGAGGAAAGTTTTCCTGCTGACCGTTCGACCGTCCGAAAGCTGACAAAATTTGTCGGATCAGGCGGTGGTTTGAACCTGAGTTTCGATAGCCTTTTACTTGGCGAGCGTGTCTTTTATGATCCAGAAACGGATACATTGACAATCAAAGGTACGCCACCAAACTTGCGAGATCAACTTAGTCGCAACCGCTAGCGACCTCAATATGCTAATCATGAAGCGTTGCTGCGAAGTAACGCTTCAAACATTCGTCAAACCAGGGAAGGGATGCCGTCGTTGAACTCTAGCCAATCTGTCTCTCGTGCCATTGTCGCCATTTTGCTTATTTGGGTCGTCACTACGGCCTTTGTGCTACGTGTATCATTTAAAGAGGAGCAAGCAACGAAACTGATTAATGAGATTTCAATCAGTATCGATAAACTACGGCAAGTTCTCTTTATCCAACAGCCCTATCGGTCGAAGCTATCTCAGAGAATTGAGCTCGATCTTCAGCTTATCCATGCACAAACCATGCAGCTAAAAGCTTATACGGAATCAGGAACGTCGTCAGATCTTACTCACACCGTGTACCTTCTTGAACGTTTTATCGAGCAATCTCAACAGCTGTCTCATGATGAGGTTCGCCTTAAAGAATTTGTGCAAAATATAAGTGTGAGACTTCCAACGCTGAGTGAACAGGGACAGAAAGTGAGTAATGAATTGTCCTCAGTTGTGCTTGATGCATTGTTTAATGAGGCTCTTGAGGCACGACAGGTCTATCTCAAATTGGAAGAGATACAACATGCGGCTTATCAACTCCCACAAGATGATAGACAATCGTTATTATTGCTTAATTCTCAGGCGTCGGTCCTGCTTGCTCAGTCAGCCAATACGGAGTTTCTGCTTGATCGCGTCGTTAATCATTCTGTCGTGGCAGAGTTAGCAGCACGCTCGAGACAATCTGAGACCTATTTAGGACAACAGCTGCTCATTCTTGCCTTAGTCAGCTTGCTGTCGTTGATGTCTGTTTTTGCCCTGAGTCGACGTCAATTAGTCATTAGCATCAGCAGGGTGGATAAAGACCCTACAACCATGCAGAATGTGACGCCTATTGAGGCCGTATCCACGCCAAGCAAGAATACAATAGAATCCGATGATGTTTGCAAGCCGCAAGCGATGGAGTCGCGTCCACCTCACAATGAAGATATCCTCGCGAGTCGCACGCCTGCCGAAAGTGAAGTTCCGAAGGCCGATATCGTAGAAGAGCAGGGTGGGCCGACGATCAATTTTGAGACGATGCTTCATACCTTAGATGGTGATAAAGCGTCAATGTTGATGCTTCTTGATGTCTTTGTTAATGAACATACGGAAGATATCGCCAAGTTCCAGCAATGCCTTGAGAATGATCTAGATGCCGCGACACGAGTTGTTCATACCTTAAAAGGCGTGTCAGGCAGTATTTATGCGGAAGCATTGCACCATGTCTCATCGGAGGCTGAAAAAGTACTAAAGGATCATGGGGAAGTGACCGTAGAGCTGCTGGAGCGCCTGCGGGTGCAGTTGAGTTATGCGATTCGGTCAGCGAAAGACTACGTTCAAGCGGAACAATCGAGATAGTTGCGTGGAAATTTCCCTCTATTAGATTATAACTATCAATAGTTAACGTGAATATACTGCCTTGAGTTATAATTCAGTTACTGATTGCTTTGTCCAAAATATTGAGGTTGATTCATGAACATTGTGCCGATGGCTCGCAATGTAATTCTTGGTGTTATGTTTACTCTACTGGCGGGATGCTCACTCCTTGAGGTGAAACTCGACAGTCAGACGACTCCACTCTCCAAGCAAGAACTTAACATGAGGTTGATGACTCGCGAGTATAGCCGAGAGTTTTTCACACAAGTGGAATCTACTGCTGATTCATTGAGCGAGTTATACCCTGAATCTGATGTCATGAATCAGTCTTATGTTTTACTCTGGAAAATTCATGCTGAAGAAGGGCTGCAAAAAGCCGCTTTCCAAGTTTCCCCTCCCGCCGGCTTAATCGATACGTGGGTTTTTACTCTGCAGATGGAGCATTTTTTTTCTGACGGTGCAGGCCAATCGTTATTTGCCTGCCAAGAGGCATTGAAGACGTCTCAACAATTGAGCCAAAGCGTTGACGAATTAGCTCAGTCACTTTTTAAGGGAGATAGCTACCAAACAAGCAAGGCATTTGTGGATAAGTTTGCACGCTTACACCCCTTTGAAACCCTGAGTTTTGCACGCACGCCCGCTTATCGTGATTGGCTCAAGTCACAAGGGATTGATGAAAGTGAGGTGACATCCACACTTGGAACGATGCCAGAAGCGTTATCGGACGTGTCTGATCGACTGGCGTTAATGTCGGAGCAGACACCTAAGTTGATGACCTGGAAAGCTCAGCTTATTGCATTGAATAGTAACGTCAATGGTAATGATCTCCGAGGGGCATTACAGAGTTTTCAAATGAGCGCGGATGCATTCCAAGATTTTGTCAATAACAACCCGGAATACATGCAGAGTATGGCTCAGCAGATGGCGATTGAACTGCAACCTTTGTTAAATGATTTGGATACGAAAACCCAAGACAAATTGACTCAATTGAGCGCAGAGCGACAAGCTTTGGACGACATGGTTGCGCGTGAAAGAGAAGAGTTGATAAAAATGGTTGAGCGTGAGCGCAAGGCGTTTGCGATCATAGTCAATCATGAACGAAGCCTGTTTGCTGAAGACTTGGATAAAATATCTCAGGATGTCGTGACGTTGGCCGTGGACAAGTTAATCCAGCTGATCAAGAGCACCATTATCTATTTCATTTTGTTTATCTTGATTATCTTTTTTGCTCCCCTTGGGCTAGGTTACTTGCTTGGCAAGAAGGTTCAGCGTAAACAAGATACCCGTACGAGTACTTAACGTACACTCGTCAATAGTTTGTTTTGGTTGTTAATGTTCGTCAGTCGTTAATTTGGATGAACAATGAGCAGTAACTAACACTAATTTACTTCGCATTGCGATCCAGAATAACATGACGTTTAGCGGGTCTTTGTCACAGCTCGTAGGGGTTAAGAATGTTGGGTTTCATGTTGTTCGATTTTTCACATATGACTACTTTTACTATGGTTACACCCTAAACTGGTTGGGTTTGTTAAAAAAACCGCTCTTTATTTGAATTTACGCTTGTTTTCTTGGCTCGAAAATTTTATAGATGGGGGAAGCGTTTTAAATATCACATGGAGAGTAATTGAATGAGAGTTGGTTTAGTAGGTTGGCGTGGCATGGTTGGATCGGTCTTGATGCAGCGCATGGTGGAAGAGAAAGACTTCGATGTCATCGAACCGGTCTTTTATAGTACTTCTCAAATTGGTATCCCGGCACCAAATCTGGGCAAAGATGCAGGAATGCTTCAAGATGCCTATGACATTGAAAGCCTTAAGCAATTAGATGCGATTATTACCTGCCAAGGTGGGAGCTATACGGAAAAAGTCTACCCTGCATTGAAGCAAGCTGGCTGGAAAGGATACTGGATTGATGCTGCCTCTACGCTTCGCATGGAAAATGATGCGATTATCACTTTAGACCCAGTGAACCTAACAAGAATTCAAGACGGGATTCATAAAGGTATTAATACTTTTGTGGGCGGTAACTGTACCGTGAGTCTTATGCTTCTTGGTTTAGGGGGCTTATTTGAAAAAGGCCTCGTTGAATGGACGAGTGCAATGACGTATCAAGCGGCTTCTGGCGCTGGTGCGAAAAATATGCGTGAGCTTATTTCTCAGATGGGTGTGGTGAACGATGCTGTGACCTCTGAACTTGCTAATCCTGCTAGCTCTATTCTCGATATTGACCGAAAAGTGGCGGATACGCTTCGCTCATCCTCATTTCCTACCGAGCAGTTCGGTGCTCCTCTAGCGGGTTCATTGATCCCTTGGATCGACGTTAAGCGTGATAATGGACAAAGTAAGGAAGAGTGGAAAGCGGGTGTTGAAGCGAATAAAATCCTAGGCTCTCAAGGTAATCCAATTGCAATTGACGGGACATGTGTCCGCATAGGTGCGATGCGTTGCCATGCGCAAGCACTGACGATTAAGCTCAAGCAAAATGTTCCGATGGATGAAATTGAAGATATTATTGCCACCCATAATGATTGGGTTAAAGTGATTCCAAATGAACGTGACATCACGGCTCAAGAACTCACACCAGCGAAGGTGACGGGTACGATGTCTATTCCTGTTGGTCGATTGAGAAAAATGGCGATGGGAGATGATTTCTTAAATGCATTTACGGTAGGTGATCAACTCTTGTGGGGCGCAGCGGAACCACTTAGACGTACTCTACGTATCATCTTAGCCCAGCGTTAGGATTTCGTAATGAATAAAAAAAGCGCCTATGGCGCTTTTTTTATGAGCATAATACGGTACGTAGCCGTACCGCTTCAATTAACCATCAAGGATTAAGGCTTCTTTTCAGGTACCACAACGCGCTGATCTGGTTCCGCAAGTTGGCTGCCGCAATGTTTACAATGAAGAGCATCAGATTCATGGCCAGCCTGAGAGCAATTAGGGCATTTGACCAAATTCCGGTGCGCATGCATCTCGTTGTTGAGTTCTGCCGTGATGATGCCGGTGGGAACGGCTAGGATAGAGTAGCCCAATAACATTGTTAGCGAAGCAACCGCTTTACCCAAAGGAGTAGAGGGCACTAAATCACCGTAACCAACGGTGGTAATGGTAACGATGGCCCAGTAGATACTTTGTGGGATGCTGCTGAAGCCATTTTCAGGACCCTCTATCACATAGATTAATGATCCGAATATCGTGACGAGTACGGCAACAGAGCTAAAAAATACCAGTATTTTTCGTCTCGCCATAAGTAATGAGCGCAGTAAAATATTGGAATCTTGTAAATACCGCACGAGTTTCAATACGCGGAAAATCCGCATAACACGAAGAAGACGCAAGACCCCCATGAACGATGCACTTGGAAACAGCAGAGCCAAATAAGTGGGTAAGATAGACAGTAAGTCCACCACGCCATAAAAGCTTGTTGCATACGCCTTTGGTTTGGGAGAACAATAGAGCCTTAATAAATACTCAACCGTGAAAATAGCGGTAAAGATGTATTCTAACTTCTCAAGTAACCCTCCCCATTCAGCACCAACATTAGGCAAGGAGTGCAAAACTAATACTGCGAGAGAGAGCAAGATTGCAATGATCAGTGCGACATCGAACACCCAACCGGCCTTGGTATGTGTCCCAAATATAATAATGTACAGTTTATGCTTGAGTCTATTGTCTGTCATGAAAGTACGTAACAAGCTGAAAAGGTTACCTACTATTATATACCAGTCGAATGACAATCGGATCTTTGGTGCAAGCCCTCCCGTCAGAAGGGCTGATGGATGTCTTTTTTTTGCTAAGCAAGGCCTGGGAATAGGGCTCTTAGCCCGTTGGCCATAAATTCAATGCCTAGCGCGCCCAGTATTAACCCCATAATACGGGTGATGACGTTAATACCCGTTTGTCCAAGAAAGCGGACAATCAAGGGGGCAGAGCGAAACAAAAGCCATGAACAGAGTGCGAATAAGGCAATGGTGATAATAATTCCGATGGTTTCAATCATATCAGGGTAACGCGCACCATATACGATGGTGGAACTGATAGCACCGGGGCCGGCCATTAATGGCATCGCTAATGGCACAACGCCGATCTGCTCTTTACTGACGTATTCGGATTTTTCTTGTTTGTTTTGCTTATCTTCACCTAATTTACCCGACATCATTGAGAAAGCGATGCTCAATAGCAGCAACCCACCCGCGACTCGAAAAGAATCCAGAGAAATACTGAACATATCCAGTAATACCTGACCGGCTAATAGCGACACGATTAAAATGATAGCAACGGCAACGTTGGCCGTTGCAGCGGTTTTGTTTTTGTCTTCGGGAGACATGTGTCCGGTAAGCGATACAAATACGGGCATAATGCCAACGGGGTTAACCGCAGCCACCAAGCCTAAGAAAAACTGTAAATAAATGGCAAGTTCGATGTTGTTCATGGGCGTATTCTTCGAAAAAATTAGAGTCAATCCTATCGGCATTTTAATGCCGCTTCAGTTGGCGCTAATGTACGCCAACACGTTCATTTTGGCGAATGAAAAAATCTAACGTTCCAAACAAAAAAAACAATGGAAAAACTAATGAGTTTGTATTCCAAGTCATTTGTGAAGAAATATGAAATTTTGCGTCAGTTTTTCAGGCTCCCTGGTTGGATAATGTATGGAAAATGTTATCAAGGGCGCAATTTTTAATAAAGTGTCAATAACTGATGGCTGACATGGGTGGGTTGTATATACTATTTGTAGCACGCGGAGTGTGTTTTACTTGGATTTATTGTACAAAAATGAAACTTTTTTACATTTTCGCGTGATTTTTTTCAGATTTTTGTTTGATTGCCACTTTTTTAATCGACGGGAATTTGGCTTTTTATTTGTTAATAAACAGTGGGTTAGCTGTTGTTATCCTTAATGGTTACTACTAAGTAGGTAAATAACTTTTCATAACTGATCTGAGTCAATTTTTTTCACGTCGTGAAATATTATACTCAGTCATGAAAGCAATTTACTAAGTAGAGCTGAATTGGCTAGAGCAGCGTATAAGTTTAGCCAGCTAACTTACTAAAAAGTTTTTAGTTTTTTATATTTTATATTTTTAGGAGATCCACTATGCCTGTAACTAATTTAGCTGAACTCGATGCACTCGTAGCACGCGTGAAAGCAGCACAAGAAGAGTTTGCAACTTACTCACAAGAGAAAGTAGACGCTATCTTCCGTGCAGCATCACTCGCTGCCAACCAAGCTCGTATTCCTCTAGCGCAACAAGCGGTAGCCGAGTCTGGCATGGGTATTGTTGAAGACAAAGTAATTAAAAACCACTTTGCTTCTGAGTTTATCTACAACAAATACAAAGATGAAAAAACGTGTGGCATTCTTGAAGAGAACGAAGAATTCGGCACAATGACTATCGCAGAACCTGTTGGTATCATCTGTGGTATCGTTCCAACAACGAACCCAACATCAACAGCAATCTTCAAATCGCTTATCTCTTTGAAGACTCGTAACGGTATCATCTTCTCACCACACCCACGTGCTAAGAACTCTACCAACGACGCAGCAAAACTTGTTCTTGATGCAGCAGTAGCAGCAGGCGCACCAAAAGACATCATTGGTTGGATTGACCAGCCTTCAGTTGAGCTTTCTAACGCGCTAATGAAGCACGACGGTATTGCACTTATCCTAGCAACTGGTGGTCCAGGCATGGTTAAAGCAGCATACTCATCAGGTAAACCAGCAATCGGTGTTGGTGCAGGTAACGTTCCTGTTGTTATTGATGAAACTGCAGACATCAAACGTGCTGTAGCTTCTGTTCTTATGTCTAAAACATTCGATAACGGCGTAGTTTGTGCTTCTGAGCAAGCAGTTATCGTTATGGACGAAGTTTATGACGAAGTGAAAGAGCGTTTTGCTACTCACAAAGCTCACGTACTAAGCAAAGCTGACGCGGATAAAGTACGTAAAGTACTACTAATCGACGGTAACCTAAACGCGAAGATCGTAGGTCAACCTGCAACAGCTATCGCTGAGATGGCGGGTGTTAAAGTGCCTGCAGATACTAAGATTCTTGTTGGTGAAGGCATCGGTGAAGTGTCTTACGATGATGAATTTGCTCACGAAAAACTGTCTCCAACTCTAGGTATGTTCCGTGCGTCTTCTTTCGAGAACGCAGTAGCACAAGCCGTAACAATGGTAGAAATTGGCGGTATCGGCCACACATCTGGTCTATACACTAACCAAGACACTAACGCAGATCGTATCCGTTACTTCGGTGACAAGATGAAGACGGCTCGTATTCTTGTAAACATCCCAACTACTCATGGTGGTATCGGTGACCTTTACAACTTTAACGTTGCACCTTCTCTAACTCTTGGTTGTGGCTCATGGGGTGGTAACTCTATCTCTGAGAACGTAGGTCCTAAGCACCTTATCAACAAGAAAACTGTAGCGAAGCGAGCTGAAAATATGTTGTGGCACAAACTACCTAAGTCAATCTACTTCCGTCGTGGTAGCCTTCCAATCGCAATGAGCGACTTAGAAGGTAAGAAGCGTGCATTCCTAGTAACAGACCGTTTCCTATTCAACAACGGCTACGCAGATGAAATCGTTAAGCTACTTAAAGCTCAAGGTATCGAAGTTCAAACATTCTTCGATGTAGAAGCAGATCCAACATTGTCTGTTGTTGAGAAAGGCGCTGAAGCAATGAAGAGCTTCCAGCCTGACGTTATCCTAGCACTAGGTGGCGGTTCTCCAATGGATGCTGCGAAGATCATGTGGGTAATGTACGAGCACCCAGAAACTCACTTCGAAGAACTAGCAATGCGCTTTATGGACATCCGTAAACGTATCTACAAGTTCCCTAAAATGGGTGAGAAAGCTGAACTAGTATGTATTACTACTACTTCAGGTACAGGTTCTGAAGTTACTCCTTTTGCTGTTGTAACTGACGACAAAACAGGTGCTAAGTACCCACTAGCGGATTACGAGCTAACGCCAAATATGGCTATCGTTGATGCAAACCTAGTAATGAACATGCCTAAGTCTCTAACAGCATTTGGTGGTTACGATGCAGTAACTCACGCTCTAGAAGCTTATGTTTCAGTTCTAGCGAACGAATACTCAGATGGTCAAGCTCTACAAGCACTTAAGATGCTTAAAGAATACCTACCATCAAGCTATGCAAATGGTGCAGCTGACCCAATCGCTCGTGAGAAAGTACACAATGCCGCGACAATCGCTGGTATCGCGTTTGCGAATGCTTTCCTAGGTGTATGTCACTCAATGGCGCACAAACTGGGTGCTGAGTTCCACGTACCACACGGTTTAGCTAACGCATTGTTGATTTCTAACACGGTACGTTACAACGCGAACGATAACCCAACGAAGCAAACAGCATTCTCTCAGTACGCAAGCCCACAAGCTCGTCGTCGCTATGCAGAAGTTGCTGACCACCTTCGTCTAAGCCAACCAGGTGACCGTACTGCTCAGAAGATTGAGCGTCTACTAGCATGGTTAGAAGAGCTGAAAATTGCACTAGATATCCCGCTATCAATTCAAGCTGCTGGTGTTCCAGAAGCTGACTTCCTAGCGAAACTAGACCAGTTATCAGTTGAAGCGTTTGATGACCAATGTACTGGTGCTAACCCACGTTACCCACTAATTAGTGAGTTGAAAGAAGTACTAACGGCTTCTTACTACGGTAAAGCGTTTGTTGAAGGCGAAACGTTTGAAGGCACAACTGTTATTAAGAAAACAGACGAGCAACCAGCGGCTAAGCCAGCAGCAAAAGCAAAAAAAGAAAAAGCTAACGCTTAATTGAGAACGTAGTTTTCGCTAGCACGAATACTATTTCGGGAAAAGATCAAAGCCCCTCTTCTTTTGAAGAGGGGCTTTTTTTATCCTTGAAAAGCGTGGTTTGATATATAGGGCGCAGCTTCAATTAAACCGTCTTAGTAAGCAGTCAGCGCAAGTGTAAAGAACCATAATAACTACGCCTCCGTGCTAACAACTCGACCGCTAAAGTAGTCATTGGTGATGATGTATTCGGTCGTACGCGTCAACTCGTCTTGTATTTCAGACCAGTTCCCAGAAAGATTAAAGTTATGGCTTTTCACCGGTATAACGCCGCCAACACGAACATTATGAGGTTCAAGTTCTTTTGCCCAACTCTTAGTAAAACCTGTGACCATTGAGGTCGTATTCTCTAGATCACTGTGGTGTTGGTCTGGCTCTTGAGCGACAACGTTGACGATGACACCAGACTGGCCGCTAGACATTCGTTCGGCCGCCACTTGCCCAAACATGAAAAGGCTCGATGCCAATAGTGAAAATTGCGTAATAAACGCCTCGCCGGATACTGAATTCGTTAATGACTGCTGAGGTAAGGAGAGCCAATGATTAACGAGAACATCAGGCGTTCGACCTGAGCGGCTTTCCACGGTATCAAACAACGTTTCTATGGACGAGATGGAAATGTCACTCACTAGAATTTTATCAACTCGCTGAGTTAAATTTTGGCAGCGCTGGTAGGTATTCTGTAATCGAGAGTCACTTGTATCACAAAGAAAGACGTGTGCCCCTAAACGAGAAAAGTGAATAGCAAGCATCGCACCTAGGGTGGTTCCAGCAGATGTGATGAGTACTATTGAGTTGTCAATAACCATAAAGACTCCGAATAAGGGGGGGCGGTTGCACCTAAAAAGGTAACGTCAGCGAGTTATTAACTTGGTATATAAAAATTAGATGAGATGTGAATGGTGTCAAAGTTTTGCATATGAGTAGGGTTGGGAGCGACTAATTATGCAACTCATCACAATCCGCATGAGAGCGAATGTCGATGTTGCATTCATTGCCACCTTTGTTAAGTGGTTATAATCGAATTGAAATTTGGTCTTTTCTGTAAGCCGTGGAGAGCTGATTATACAAAATATCGATCGTCGGATTTGTTTTTGTCTTGCTCAGTTGTCGGCGAGTGTGACCAGATAGATTTTGATAGACCTCTTCGGCTAAGCCTTGAGTGTCGACAGGTTGAAAACTCAATGGTTCCGGAGAACGATAATGATGTAATTTTGCGCTTGCTAGGCCGCCGTGATGGAATTGGTTTGCTATGGCTGCCGAGTTACTATAATCGTCGAGATCCCCTTTGAGCTTCTGGGCTGTGGGAACATCAAATCTCTTTTTTAATGCTTCTTCATCAGTAATAGAGGTGTCAAACTCTTCTACTACGCTAGTTTCTCGAGAGTCATGGCTTAGCATAGACAATAACAATGAAAAATCCGCGCGTCTACCTTGGACAACGGCACGGCTAAGTGATGTGCCACATTGTAATTCGTTGATTAAATTAGCTTTGTCTACTGTATGAATTTGCATAGTACCCTCGATGTTCACTCTCTTTATCGGCAAGTGTGAGGGGCACTTTAGGGTTTCTTTTCAACTGAAATAAAAAAACCTGCACAAGGCAGGTTTTACAAAATCAGTTGAAACTCTAGTTTATTGAGCTAGATTTTTTTCAACGAAAGACCAGTTTACAAGCGCCCAGAAGCCATTCATGTAATCAGGACGAACGTTGCGGTAATCGATATAGTAAGCGTGTTCCCAAAGGTCAACGGTTAGCAGCGGCGTTACGCCTTCTTCAGTCAGCGGAGTGGCTGCGTTTGAAGTGTTGACGATGTCTAGTGTGCCATCTGCTTTTTTCACTAACCAAGTCCAAGAAGAACCAAAGTTGTTGATTGCAGAATCCGTGAACTTAGCTTTGAATTCTTCAAAAGAACCAAATGCTGCGTTGATTGCTTCAGCAACGGCGCCTGTTGGTTCACCACCCGCGTTTGGCGCTAGGCAATGCCAGTAGAACGTGTGGTTCCAGATTTGTGCTGCATTATTGAAAATGCCACCAGTTGAAGTCTTCACGACTTCTTCTAATGTTTTGCCTTCAAACTCAGTACCAGGAACAAGGCCGTTAAGCTTAACAACGTATGTGTTGTGGTGCTTACCGTAATGATATTCCAGAGTCTCTTCTGAGATATGTGGTTGTAGAGCGTCTTTCGCGTACGGAAGTGCTGGTAGTTCGAATGCCATTGCTCGCTTCTCCATTGAGTGGTTTAGGGGTATTAACCCTTTGATTGCTTCCAATTTATTATATATATGAGTCAATGTATTGACTGACTGGTTTCTATTTTAGCAAGTTTTTACTTTATTAAAAGAGATATCTCTCTTTTCTTACCGTCAAAAGCCTACTATTTAGGTTGTTTTAGTCGATAATATGGCGTCTGTTGTCACCAAATGAACACTAAAACGAGTTAATTATATAACCTTATAATTATTGTGCTTTTTATTCTGTGTCGATTCGCTAGAATGTGAACACATCCGCAGTACTAGTATTTCGAGGAAGCAATGGAAACTATCGATAAAATCAAACAGCAAATTGAAGAAAATACGATCCTTCTTTATATGAAAGGCTCACCAAAGCTGCCTAGCTGTGGTTTTTCTTCACAGGCATCACAAGCGCTAATGGGCTGTGGTGAGAAGTTTGCCTATGTTGATATTCTGCAAAACCCAGACATTCGCGCAGAGCTGCCTAGCTATGCTCAATGGCCTACATTCCCACAATTATGGGTTGAAGGTGAGTTGGTTGGTGGTTGCGATATCATCATGGAAATGTTCCAGAAGGGTGAACTTCAACCATTAATTAAAGAAGCAGCAGCACGCAGTGCTGGTGATGCTGAATAGCAGGCAATGGTCTAATTGATGTTACTGCACTCGCTGAGATTAGCGTGACATCTTAGGCAACACTATAGAAAAAGGCTTGGTCAGTGACCAAGCCTTTTTGTTATTGTCTATTCTCGTACAAGCAATTCATCGGTGATGTTTATAGCACCATCGCTGCAATCCAACCAAAGATAATCAGTGGTAAATTGTAGTGAATGAACGTAGGTACTACGGTTTCCCAGATATGTTCGTGCTGGCCATCAGCATTCAATCCAGAGGTAGGACCGAGCGTTGAATCTGATGCCGGAGAGCCTGCGTCACCCAGTGCTGCGGCGGTACCAATAAGGGCAACCGTTGCCATTGGAGAAAAACCGAAGGCCAGCGAAAGTGGCACGTAGATTGTTGCAAGGATTGGGATGGTCGAGAATGATGAACCAATACCCATAGTCACAAGCAGGCCGACGACAAGCATCAATAAGGCTGCGAGAGGTTTATTATCGCCAATACTTGTCGATAGTGCTTCAACCAAAGACTCTACGCCGCCAGTTTGCTTCATCACCGCGGCAAAGCCAGCCGCCGCAATCATGATAAAGCCGATCATTGCCATCATGTGGACACCTTTAGTGAACACGTCGTGGGTTTCTTTCCAAGCAATAACGCCGCCGAAAGTGAACACCATAAAGCCAGCTAATGCACCAATAATCATCGAGCCAGAAGTCAACTGGACCGCTAATGCAGCGATGATACCGGCTAAAGCAACCACGATGTTTTTCTTGTTGATGTGTGCAGGTTCGTTGTCGACCTGCGTCATTTCAGTTTCTTTGTATTCACGCGGCTTGCGGTAACTAAAGAAGACCGCAATGGCCAGACCCGTCAACATCCCGATGGCGGGAAGAATCATCGCCATTGGTACCTGAGCGGCAGTAATCGTTTCTAGCCCATTGTCGTGGAGATTTTTAAGCAAGATGTTGTTTAAGAAAATACCACCAAAACCGATAGGTAAAATCATGTATGGCGTGACCAGACCAAACGTTAGAACGCAAGCAACCAGTCGACGGTCAAGCTTCATCTTGGCGAATACGCCTAATAGAGGTGGGATCAAAATTGGAATAAAGGCGATGTGCACTGGAATTACGTTTTGAGAGGACACCGTCACCAAGATTAGCGCAACCAGTACCGCGTACTTTAGGCCAGTCGCTGATGCTGCGTTCTCTTTACCATGGATGCGTTTGATGACACTTTGCGCCAGCAAGTCAGTAACGCCTGATTTGGAAATCGCGACGGCAAACGTACCTAGCATGGCATAACTCAATGCGATGGTTGCACCACCACCTAGGCCGCCTTCAAAGGCGCTTACCGCGTCGGTGAGTGACATACCAGAAACGACACCACCAACAATGGCACTAAAGGTCAACGCAACGACTACGTTGACACGCATCAGTGCGAGTAGCAGCATGATGCAAACGGAAATAACGACAGGGTTCATAATAAGCTCTAAAATGTTGTGTTTGAATTATTGTTCATCGTTGTCAATAAGCGGCCAGCCTCCAAGAGCCTTCCATTTATTAACGATTCGGCAGAATAACTCTGCTGTTTTCTGAGTATCATACAGTGCCGAATGGGCTTCTTTGTTGTCAAATTCCATTCCTGCGGTTTTACATGCTTTTGCCAAAACGGTTTGACCAAACGCAAGGCCGCTCAATGTGGCGGTATCAAAAGTCGCAAAGGGATGAAAAGGGACACGTTTTAATTTTGAACGTTCATTCGCTGCACTGACAAAGCTGTGATCGAAGTTAGCATTGTGAGCAACCATAATAGCTCGGCTACAGTCGTGCTGCTTCTGTTCTTTTCTTATGACTTTATAGATTTCTTTTAGCGCTTCTTGCTCCGGTACGGCGCCACGAAGCGGGCTAAAAGGGTCACGTACACCAATAAACTCAAGTGCTTCTTTTTCAAGGTTTGCGCCTTCGAATGGCTCGATGTGATAGTGCAAAACACTAGCAGGGACGAGATTTCCCTCATCATCCATTTTTAAAGTGATGGCACAAATTTCGAGTAGCGCATCGGTCTGGGCGTTAAATCCAGCCGTCTCTACATCGACAACAACAGGAAAATAGCCACGGAATCGCTTTTTTAAGGTGAGAGCTTCGTTTTCTACAGTCATTTCAGATCTATCAGTGGTGGCGAAGGCTGCATTATTGCAGATAATGGTCTTATAACAAACCTGCCACGGCATTTAATTTGGTCACTATTTGGTGCTATTTATCGAATCTATTGCTCATTTTCATTGGTAACGGTTGTTATGTGCATTCGGTGGAAGCTTATGTAGTGATATACCAACAGCAAGTGCAATGGGTGGTGAAAAGTTAACCTCTTCAATGCCTGGTGATGAATTTAAATAATTGGCTAGGATTTTGCAACGTTGAGTAGAGATCTAATAATCTAGAATCGTCGCGGCAATGATATGCCGCTAAGACGCTAACGTTGAGTCTATTTATCACTATGAAATTGAATGTCACACCTACATTGCCGCTGGTACCTCGGTTTTTATCTGGGGCATTGTTATCTACGACTTTGCAACCTAGAACTCTCCGACCTAGAACATTGCGCCCTAGAAGAGGGTTATCTAGTGCGTTGCTATGTGGAGTCGTTTTTTCTAGTTTACTGATACCTCAAGCAGAAGCGGCAATCGAAAAACGTTATGTCGCGACACCAACACAATCTCAGTGGGAGATGGTCACTAACACTCCGTTAGAATGTCAGCTCGTTCACCCCATTCCTAACTTTGGTGATGCTCAATTTACCTCCAAAGCAGGTAAAAAGATGAACCTAGACTTTGAATTAAAGATGCGAAGAGCGATGGGTGAGACGCGCAATGTAAGTTTGGTTTCTATGCCACCGCCTTGGCGGCCAGGAGATAGCGCGGATCGCATTTCAAACCTGCAGTTTTTCAGACAGTTTGATGGGTACGTTGGTGGGCAAGCTGCATGGAGCTTATTGAGTGAGCTTGAAAAAGGTCGCTATCCCACGTTTAGCTATCAAGACTGGCAAAGTCGAGATGAACGGATAGAAGTCGCATTATCATCGGTATTATTTCAAGCCAAGTACAACGTGTTCAGCCAGTGTATCGCGAACCTGCTTCCTTACAGTTTCGAAGATATCTCGTTTACAATCCTTCATTATGATGCCAATAGCGAACAGTTAAATAAAACGTCGCAGCATCGCTTACAGCAAATCGCCGAATACGTTCGCTTCAACCAGAATATCGATTTAGTCTTGGTCTCTACTTATACTGATTCGACAGAGTCCAAGAGTGAAAGTCAGCAGTTATCTGATAAGCGAGCGTTGATATTGCAGGATTACTTTCAGTCTTTGGGATTACCCAAAGATCGAATTCAGGTGCAGGGATATGGCAAGCGTCGACCAATAGCCGATAATTCCTCTCCGATTGGTAAAGCTAAAAACCAACGTGTTGTCATCTCGTTTGGGCGCACAAATGTCTAGCTTACCTAATGTCTAACTTACCTAATGGCGAGTTGACAATGACGTGAGTGTTACGAAAAGAGCGTGCTAGGAAGCACGCTCTTTGATTAGAAGGGCATAATTTGAGGGGGGATTATTACCCCTCCAAACCAGCGCTTGCTTGTTTGTTTTGGATTAACTCAATCATGTAGCCGTCCGGGTCTTTGACGAATGCAATTTGAGTTGAGCCGCCCTTAACGGGACCTGGCTCACGAGTGACGTTGCCGCCAGCCGCTTTAATTGCATCACAAGTGGTGTAGATATCATCAACGCCAATGGCAATATGACCGTATGCTGAGCCTAGGTCATACTCAGTAACGCCCCAGTTGTAGGTTAGCTCAATCACCGAACCTTCTGATTCGTCGCCAAACCCTAGAAATGCTAGCGTGTACTTGTATTCAGTATTTTCATTTTTACGTAGCAGGTTCATTCCAATCACATCGCTATAGAAAGAAATGGATTTATCAAGATCCCCTACGCGTAACATGGTGTGTAAGATACGACCGTTTGACATGACATTGCTCCTTAATTGTCGGTAATAGCCAGAGCATTTTCGAATAACGCTTCGGCTATATGTCTACTTTTTCTTTGAATTCACATAAATCTTCGATGATGCAGCTTCCACAACGTGGTTTGCGTGCAACGCAGGTATAGCGTCCATGAAGAATGAGCCAGTGGTGCACATCGAGCTTAAATTCACTGGGTATAACCTTGAGGAGTTTCGCCTCAACATCGTCAACCGTTTTTCCCATCGCCAGCTTAGTGCGATTAGAGACTCTGTAAATATGTGTATCGACGGCAATGGTTGGCCAACCAAAGGCGGTATTCAAGACGACGTTGGCGGTTTTTCGACCCACACCAGGTAACGCTTCTAGCGCTTCTCTATTTTCAGGGACCACGCTTGCGTGCTGCTCAACCAAAATACGGCATGTCTTAATCACGTTCTCAGCTTTTGAATTAAATAAGCCAATCGTTTTGATATAGTCTTTTACCCCGTCTACCCCTAGAGCAAGAATGCTCTCTGGTGTATTAGCAATAGGGTAAAGTTTGTCTGTGGCTTTGTTGACGCTCACATCGGTTGCTTGTGCAGATAAAAGAACGGCGATCAGTAACTCGAATGGACTGCTCCAATTAAGTTCGGTCTCCGGCTTTGGGTTGTTCTCGCGGAGTCGTTCTAGAATTTGTCTTCTTTTTATATTATTCATTGCTGACTAATTTTTTCTTCCAGTGAATAAATGCTCAGTATTCGTGTCCGAACGGTGCCAGACATCGGTGAAGCATGATTAGTTTGTCACTCTTGCTCTTTCTATTGCAGGCTTGTCTTGTTTAGGCTGACGCATTTCAATTTTTCTATCAATGACATTCTTAAGCGCAATAAGAAAACCTACGCCGATAAACGCGCCAGGGGGTAATAATGCAAGCAAGAACTGGCTGTCGAATTGAAAGACTTGAATTCGTAACGCTGACGCCCAGTCTCCAAGTAACAAGTCTGCGCCGTCAAAGAGTGTACCGTTACCGATGATTTCGCGCATTGCGCCTAGTAAAACTAAAACAGCCGTCATACCTAATCCCATCCATAAGCCATCAAGTGCGGCAGGCAAGACTTCATTCTTGGAGGCAAACGCTTCTGCACGTCCAATAATGATGCAATTTGTCACTATTAATGGAATGAAGATGCCTAGCGATAGGTAGAGTCCGTAGGCGTAAGCATTCATTAATAATTGAACACAGGTCACCAACGCCGCAATGATCATGACAAAAACGGGTATTCGAACTTCTTTTGGGACGTAGTCGCGAATGAGTGACACCGTGACATTAGAGCCAACTAAAACAGCAAGTGTCGCTAACCCCAATCCTAGGGCATTCGTCACCGTTGATGAGACCGCGAGCAATGGACATAAACCCAATAATTGCACCAGAGCAGGGTTGTTGTCCCACAAGCCATTTTTTGCGAGTTGTCTAGATGTACTCATGATTTACCTCCACAGTTTAACGGCTGCTTGAGAATAATGTCGCGGTTAGCATTAACATAGTTAACCGTATTTTTAACGGCCTTTACGACTGCTCGAGGGGTGATGGTCGCGCCAGTAAAGGAATCGAACTGGCCGCCATCTTTGCGCACGGCCCACTCAGAGTTATTGTCAGGGGTCACTTGCTTACCAGTGAAACTTAACATCCAATCTGTGATCCTAAGATCGATCTTATCACCGAGCCCAGGCGTTTCTTGATGAGACAACACACGAGAGCCCAATATAACACCATTAATATCGATGCCGACAATAATACGGATAGCGCCATTGTAACCATCAGGTGCGATGCTTTCTATTGCCATCGCTGTTGGCTCGCCAGATTGAGTCGCAATATAGAGTGGCTGTGCAGAATCGCTACCCAGCAAAGGATCGGTGACAAGCGTACATGACGCATACAATTCATTATCATGGAGAGAATGGGGGATAACCTCATTCAAAGTGGCCTGCAGCTGGGCTCGCTCTTGCTGTAGGATTTGATCTTTTGTCAGATACTGCGTCAACGCCACAACCCCAGTAGAAGCGCAGGCAAAAATAGCCAATGTTAGTCCGTTTTTACGAATCGCGTTTAACATAGTCATTAATGTCCGTAAGTTCTAGGTTTCGTGTAGTAGTCGATTAACGGCACACACATATTGGCAAGTAATACTGCAAAGGCGACACCGTCTGGGAATCCGCCCCATGTCCGAATAACAAACACCATGACACCAATGAAAGCACCATATAGAAGGCGACCTTTTATCGTTGTTGAAGCCGACACTGGGTCAGTGGCAATAAAAAAGGCCCCTAACATGGTTGCACCAGACAATAGGTGTAGCAACGGAGAGGCAGATTCACCTGGATAAATGAGGGCAAACAAACCACTGATAACAATAAGTGAACCGATAAAAGCAGCTGGAATGTGCCATTGAATAACCCGCAATTTAAGGAGCAATAACCCACCTGCCAAGTAAGCCAAATTCACCCACTCCCAGCCAATACCCGCTAAACCAGAAAAGATAGGTTGTTGGAATATTTCAGTCGAGGTATATCCGTTTTTGAAGCCAGTCTTTAACGCATCCAGTGGTGTTGCCATCGTGATGCCATCGATACCGGTGCGGATTTGCTGTAAGGAATAACCATCAACGTCAAAGCCAGTAAAAATCAGTGAAAACGTATCTTGAAAGGTAATTGACTCGCCGCTTAGTGAATGCGGAGTGATCCAACTTGTCATTTCTACCGGAAATGAAATCAACAACACAACGTAAGCGACCATGGCGGGGTTAAATGGGTTTTGTCCTAAGCCACCGTACAGGTGTTTGGCAATAATAATCGCAAAAATCAAACCAATAACCACGATCCACCAAGGTGACATTGGCGGGATAGCCACCGCTAGTAGCCATGCAGTGACGAGTGCACTGTAGTCGCTAAGTGCTCTTTTAGGAGAACGCTTGCGGAGCAACATGATCAGTGCTTCGAGTGTTAAACCAATAATAACGGCCAAACCAAGTTGAATCAGGGTACCCCAGCCGAAAAAGTAGCTTTGCGCTATTAATCCCGGCAGCGCACACAAGGCAACGCCCTTCATCAGATCTGGGGTACGTTTACGACTATGAGCATGTGGAGAGCTAGCAATAAAGAACGACACTAGTTGTTCTCCTTATCTTGTTGTTCATTTTTTAACTTGCGTGCTTTGGCGCGTGCCACCGCGGCGGCAACCGCGGCTTTTTTCGGGTCGACATCGGCAACGGTATCAGCGTTGACTGGTTCAAACACTTCTGGTTCAGATTCGCTTGCTGCTTGCTGAGCTTTACGTGCCTTGGCGCGCGCAACGGCAGCAGCGACAGCGGCTTTTTTCGGGTCGACATCGGCCGTGTTATCAGCGTTGGTTGACTCAGGCATTTCTGGTTCAGATTCGCTTGCCGCTTGCTGAGCTTTACGTGCTTTGGCGCGAGCAATTGCGGCGGCCACGGCGGCTTTTTTCGGGTCGACATCGGCCGCGTTATCAGCGTTGGTTGACTCAGGCATTTCTGGTTCAGATTCGCTTGCCGCTTGCTGAGCTTTACGTGCTTTGGCGCGAGCAATTGCGGCGGCAACGGCGGCTTTTTTCGGGTCGGCATCGGCCGCGGTATCAGCGTTGGCTGGCTCAGGCATTTCTGGTTCAGATTCGCCTGCCGTTTGCTGAGCTTTACGTGCTTTGGCGCGAGCAATTGCGGCGGCAACGGCGGCTTTTTTCGGGTCGACATCGGCCGCGGTATCAGCGTTGGCTGGCTCAGGCACTTCTGGTTCAGATTCGCTTGCCGCTTGCTGAGATTGACGTGCTTTGGCGCGAGCAATTGCGGCGGCAACGGCGGCTTTTTTCGGGTTGACATCGGCCGCGGTATCAGCGTTGGCTGGCTCAGGCATTTCTGGTTCGGATTCGCTTGCCGCTTGCTGAGATTTACGTGCTTTGGCGCGAGCAATTGCGGCGGCCACGGCGGCTTTTTTCGGGTCGACATCGGCCGCGGTATCAACGTTGGTAGATTCAGATACCTCTGGTTTACTTAAAGCCTGTTCAGCCTTACGTGCCTTGGCGCGTGCAATAGCATCGGCGACGGCTGACTTTTTATCATCATTACCTTGATTAGCGTTTGCACCCGTATTCGTATCAACGTGGTCTAGCGTGTCAGTTTTACTTGCTTTGCGCTCTCGAGCAAGACGCTTACGTTCTTCTCTGAGTTTAGCCATTTCACTATTATCTGGCTGGCTTTGCTCAGACGTTTTTGCAGCCGCTTGTTTGGCTTTTGCTCGTGCAATTGCGGCGGCAACCGCGGGTTTGACTTCGCCAGTTGTTGGTGCTGCTTTTTGAGCCTTCACTCGAGCAATCGCGGCGGCAACGGCATCATCCCCGTTTGACGTCGCCATTTGTTTACGACGGTCATCAGCTGCTTTCTTAAAGCGATTCTCACGCTCGGCTTTATCTCGTTCAAGGCGGGCTTTTCTTTCTTCAAAACGAACCTTTGCACGTTCAGCCGCTTCGGCTTCTTTCGTCCGCGTTCGAATCTCTGCTTTCGCCTGACGATAATACTGAACGAGCGGAATCTCGCTTGGGCAAACGTACGCGCATGCCCCACATTCTATACAGTCTTTAAGATTGAGTTCTTCGCATTTGTCGTATTCTTGTGATTTTGCATACCATTGCAGCTGCTGTGGTAATAGTGATGCAGGGCATGCCTCCGCACATTGGCTACAGCGTATACATGCCATCTCGTTTTGATTCGGATCGATTTCACGAGAGGTAGGTGCAAGGATACAGTTAGACGTTTTCGTTATGGGTACGTTGGCATGCGGCAGTGTAAAGCCCATCATTGGCCCCCCCATAATTAGGCGGGGTGCTTTTTTATCTGCTTTATAACCAAACTCATCGAGTAAGGACTGCACCGGGGTGCCAATTCGTGCCCAAACATTTTGTGGCTGTTTGAACGCCTTACCTGTTAACGTTACAACCCGTTCTAGCAGGGGCTCACCATCACAAATAGCGCGTTTTATGGCGTATGCTGAACCGATATTTTGCACGAGGAGTCCAATATCGGCGGGGATACCACCAACGGGAACCTCTAAGTTCGTCAATATTTTAATCAGCTGCTTTTCACCGCCTGAAGGATATTTGGTAGGAATAACACGAATGACGATATCTTCGTCCTTCCCAGCTATCTCTAATGCTTTAATGGCGTCCGGCTTATTATCTTCGATCCCGATGATGGTTAATTTGGGTTTTAAAATATGCTTGAGTATTTTGACCCCTTCAACAATATCGCTCGCATATTCTTGCATCAGGCGGTCGTCAGACGTGATGTAAGGTTCGCACTCGGCTGCGTTTAGGATAAGAATATCAGTACGTTGTAACCCACTTTGAATTTTTTTAGCAGTTGGGAACCCGGCTCCGCCCATGCCTGAAACACCTGCCTGACGGATCGTTTCGATGAGTTGAGTGGGTTCTACTTGATAGTAATCGGTGGTGAACTCTCGCTCTATCCATTGATCATTGCCATCGGACTCAATCACGATGCACAAGTCGCTTAAGCCAGAAGGATGGGCGACCGTTCTTGGTTCTATTGCTGTTACCGTCCCTGAGGTAGGGGCGTGGACAGGGAGCATGAACGCCGCATTAACCTCACTCAATGGTTGTCCTTTGAGTACATGACTGCCAACTTCGACGAGTAAGTCACCGGGTTTACCGATATGTTGCTTAATCGGAATGACCAACTCAGCAGGGATAGCCGCTCTAGAAATAGCGTGTGTATTAGATTGCTTTTTGTTTTCTTGTGGGTGGACACCACCGGGGAAGTTCCACAGCGAGCCAGTTTGAATTTGTTCAATTAATGACAACATACCCTACCTACGACTTAATTGGCTGAGTGTTTGAATCGGTAACATTAACCACTGGAATGGGCTGCAATTGCCATTTCCATGAATCGGTTGTTGTCTGTACTGGGATCATTTCGATGCAATCCGTTGGGCAAGGTGCAACACATAAATCACACCCCGTGCACTCATCTTTTATGACGGTATGTAGGGCTTTCGTGCCGCCTACAATAGCGTCCACTGGGCAAGCCTGAATGCACTTGGTACAGCCAATGCACATATCTTCATGTATAAAAGCGACTTTCTTGATGGACTTTTCAGCGTCGTGAGCCGAGCTCTCAACTTCAACACCCATTAAATCTGCAAGTTTTTCGATGGTCGCCTGTCCGCCGGGAGGGCACTTGTTGATAGCGTCCCCGTTAGCAATAGCCGTTGCATAAGGTTTACAGCCTGGGTATCCACATTGGCCACATTGAGTTTGCGGCAAAATCGCATCAATCTGTTCAACAATCGGATCAGCTTCAACCTTAAATTTAATGGACGCGAACCCTAGAATAGCCCCAAATATGGCCGCAAGCGCGACAAGGGCAAGGACTGCAATAATGATAGTTGTCATTATAATTTCACCAAGCCTGTGAAGCCCATAAAGGCGAGTGACATTAATCCAGCTGTAATCATCGCAATAGAAGCGCCTTTAAATGGCGCAGGTACGTCGGCGACAGTAATGCGTTCACGCATTGACGCGAAAAGAATAAGAACGAGAGAGAAACCGACCGCAGCTCCAAACCCATAAATGATAGATTCCATGAAATTATGGTTTTCATTAATGTTGAGCAATGCAACACCCAAGACAGCGCAATTGGTCGTAATCAATGGCAAAAAGATGCCAAGTAGTCGATACAGGGTTGGGCTGGTTTTGTGCACCACCATCTCGGTAAACTGAACGACGACGGCAATCACCAGAATAAAACTCATTGTTCTGAGGTATTGAATACCAAGAGGGATGAGAATATAGGTTTCGACAAGGTAGGCGCAAACCGAAGCCAAGGTTAGGACGAAGGTGGTTGCCAAGCCCATGCCAATGGCGGTCTCGAGTTTTTTTGATACACCCATGAATGGGCATAAGCCAAGAAATTTTACCAGTACAAAGTTATTGACTAGGACGGTGCCTACCAACAATAGAAAATATTCGGTCATAATAGTATGTGTAAAGAGCTCCGATCCCGTTATTATCGTGCTTTGCGTAGTTAATAACAACCAGTGAAAGATAAGGTTTTATTAGTTTCTACGAAAATGTAGGCGTTTTTATGAAAACCTGTGGGTTTGTAAGCAATTAATCTGTCTACCAGATTATACGCGATGGATATTAAAAGACTCAAAACTTGCAGAATTGAAAACGAAAAAAGCCGCATCCTAAGATGCGGCTTTTAAAATTTGGCTCCCCCTGCAAGACTTGAACTTGCGACATACGGATTAACAGTCCGCCGTTCTACCAACTGAACTAAGGGGGAATTGCTTTAGCGCGGCGAATATTAGCGATAGAGGAGGTAGGAGTCAATGGTTTTTTTGTTGTTGATGTGGAAAAAAACTAATAAAAATATCTTTACTTCTTTGTACGCCTTGCCGGGTATGACGTGATTTTAGTTATCCACCAAAATTGTGGATAAGGGTGTTAATTATCCGGTACAACATGATGGAACTGACAGGAATGAAAATAACGAATGTGAATAAGTTTTAACTGATGAAAGTAAGTGCTTGATTTTTGTTGTTTAATTTGGATTTTATTCGGTTTGGGAATAATGTCTAAATTCTCATTAGTGAGAGATAATTTGTATTTTGGGGACAAGCCGTGGATGAAACGCTAGCTTATATTTTCTATGGGGAGTTCACGAGGGCAGTTAATATACCTAAAAGTGAAACGAAAAGCGAGCAAAGAGTTGCAAAAGTCAGCCTGTAACGGCGACAATGTGGGCGAGACAAATAAAGGACTCGATATCATGGCAAAACATTTCGAATTAGTTTCAGATTATCAACCTTCAGGCGACCAGCCTGCTGCCATTGAAAAATTGTTAGATGGCCTAGATTCGGGTCTCGCGCATCAAACGCTACTCGGGGTAACGGGCTCGGGCAAAACGTTTACCTTGGCGAATGTCGTGGCGACGGCACAACGTCCTGCCATTATACTGGCACCCAACAAAACGCTCGCTGCTCAGTTGTATGGAGAGATGAAAGCTTTTTTCCCAAACAACTCAGTTGAGTATTTTGTTTCCTACTATGATTATTACCAACCTGAGGCATACGTTCCGACGACGGACACCTTCATTGAGAAAGATTCCTCTGTCAATGCTCATATAGAGCAGATGCGCTTGTCCGCGACTAAAGCCCTGTTGGAACGTAAAGACGCCATCATTGTCGCCTCTGTATCGGCTATCTATGGTCTTGGTGATCCCCAGTCTTATTTGAAAATGATGCTTCACGTCACTCGTGGTGACGTGTTAGATCAGCGTGACATCATTCGTCGCCTTGCTGAAATACAGTACTCTAGAAATGACGTCGCTTTCGAGCGTGGTCAGTTTCGAGTCCGTGGTGAAGTGATTGATGTGTTCCCAGCGGAATCGGATCAAGTCGCAGTGCGCATTGAGATGTTTGATGATGAGATTGACTGTATTAGTCTGTTTGATCCGCTCACCGGCGTGATCATTCAGCGTGATTTGGCACGCTACACTATTTATCCTAAAACGCATTATGTGACCCCTCGTGATCGAATTCTTGAAGCGGTTGAAGAGATAAAGGTTGAGCTTAAGTCCCGTCAATCTTACCTAATCGATAATAACAAGTTGCTTGAAGAGCAGCGTATTTCTCAGCGCACACAGTTTGATATTGAGATGATGAACGAACTTGGTTTTTGTTCAGGCATCGAAAATTATTCTCGCTATCTAAGTGGCCGCAGTGAAGGCGAGCCGCCACCGACGTTATTTGACTACCTCCCAGCTGATGGCTTGTTGATTATTGATGAATCACACGTGACAGTTCCTCAGATCGGTGCAATGTACAAAGGTGACCGTTCGCGCAAAGAAACCCTAGTGGAATACGGATTTCGACTGCCGTCTGCGCTTGACAACCGTCCGTTGCAGTTTGATGAATTTGAAATGTTGGCGCCACAAACCATCTATGTCTCAGCAACGCCTGGAGCCTATGAGATGGAAAAATCAATTGGCGCAGTAGCGGATCAAGTGGTGCGCCCAACAGGGCTGCTTGATCCGGTGTTGGAAGTGCGACCCGTTGCCACCCAAGTGGATGATGTGATGTCGGAAGCAAAAGCTCGCGCGGCAAGAGACGAGCGGGTATTAGTGACCACGTTAACAAAAAGAATGGCCGAGGATCTGACTGAATATTTGAGCGAGCATGGTGTTCGAGTCCGTTATCTGCATTCTGATATCGATACCGTGGAACGTGTGGAGATCATTCGTGACCTTCGATTAGGTGTGTTTGATGTTTTAGTCGGGATCAACTTACTTCGAGAAGGCCTTGATATGCCAGAAGTCTCGTTAGTTGCGATTCTTGATGCTGATAAAGAAGGGTTTTTGCGGTCTGAGCGGTCGCTCATTCAAACGATCGGACGGGCAGCAAGGCACCTTGATGGCCGAGCAATTTTGTATGCAGACAAGATCACTAAATCGATGGAAAAAGCGATGGGAGAAACCAATCGACGTCGAGAAAAGCAGCATGCTTACAACGAAGAGAACGGGTTGGTTCCAACGGCACTAAAACGAAATGTCAAAGATATTATGGAGCTTGGAAGCGCCACCCAAGCTCGCAATAAACAGCCATCGAAACAAGTCCCATTGTCGAAAGTTGCAGAGCCCTCGCAAAGCTATGTCGCCATGTCTTCGCAAGAGATTGAAAAGCAAATATTGCGCTTGGAAAGCGAAATGTATCTGCATGCACAGAATCTTGAGTTTGAACAAGCTGCGCAGAAACGTGATGAAATAGAGAAGCTTAGAGCACATTTTATTGCGAACAGTTAACAGGACCACCTATTTTTGTTAGGGTGGTTAAATATTGAACCATGGGTTTGGTTATTGAAAATAAACTGAGCCCATCCTCATGTTAGTTAGGAATTATGCGACCGATTATCAGTGAGCCTAAATCTCGTTATCTTTTAATGGTAGAAGATACGGCCTCCGTTGCTGCCTTATATCGCTCCTATCTTACCCCACTGGGAATTGATATTAATATCGTGGGCAACGGACGGGACGCGATTCAGAGTCTGGCTCACCGAACCCCCGATTTGATACTTCTTGATTTGCGTCTGCCTGATATGACCGGTATGGATGTGTTGGACGCGGTACGAGAAGTGAATCCCAATGTGCCGGTTATCTTCATGACTGCGCATGGCTCAATAGATATTGCCGTTGATGCGATGCAGCATGGTGCGCAAGACTTTCTTATCAAGCCTTGTGAGGCTGACCGTCTTAGAGTCACTGTGAACAACGCGATTCGCAAAGCCTCTAAAATGAAAAATGAGCGCAATGAAACTGGCAGCCCAAGCTACCAAGGATTCATTGGCAGTAGCCAAACGATGCAAGCGGTCTATCGAACCATCGACTCTGCCGCGACCAGTAAAGCCAGTATTTTTATTACTGGGGAAAGTGGCACTGGGAAAGAGGTTTGCGCTGAGGCGATACATGCAGCAAGTCGTCGCGGAGATAAACCATTTATTGCGATTAACTGTGCGGCTATTCCGAAAGACCTTATCGAAAGTGAGTTGTTTGGTCATGTCAAAGGTGCGTTTACTGGTGCGGCGAGCGACCGTCAAGGCGCCGCTGAATTGGCGGATGGTGGCACGTTGTTTCTCGATGAACTTTGTGAGATGGACTTAGAGCTCCAGACGAAACTACTGCGTTTTATTCAGACGGGTACGTTTCAAAAAGTAGGCTCATCGCGAATGAAAAAGGTCGACGTAAGATTTGTTTGCGCGACAAACAGAGACCCATGGAAAGAAGTCGAAGAAGGCCGCTTTCGGGAAGACCTTTATTATCGCTTGTATGTGATTCCTCTGCACCTGCCGCCCCTTCGAATGCGAGATGAAGACGTTATCGAGATTGCTTATTCTCTGCTGGGTTTCATGTCTCAGGAAGAAGGGAAAAGCTTCATTCGGTTCTCACCGGATGTTATCGACAGATTTATCCAATATGAATGGCCGGGTAACGTAAGACAACTGCAGAATGTGCTAAGAAACGTCGTTGTTTTAAACCATGGTAAAGAAATCTTATTGGATATGCTGCCTCCGCCGCTTAACGTTCCAGTTAAGCCTGTGGCTGTGGTCGAACCTATCACCCCTAGTGCTTTTGGGCCGCAAGATATTGTCCCTTTGCATCAAAGTGAAAGAGCCATTATAGAACAGGCTATCGAGGTCTGTGATGGTAATATTCCCATCGCTGCTGGGTACTTGAGTGTGAGCCCATCAACGATATATCGAAAAATTCAAGCATGGACGGCAAGTGAGAACAAACAATGAACTACATGGACCACGATAAAGTAAATAAACTGGGTAGCGAGATTGGTATGGATAATCTACCTATTTTGCTTGGTATCTTTACTGGCGAACTTGTGAATTATCAGGCGCAGCTTACCACGGGGTCATTGAGCGATAAAATTGACTGTATGAAAGAGATATCGCATGCACTAAAAAGCAGTGCCGCGAGTTTTGGTGCTGAGGCATTGTGTGAATTTGCGTTACTGGTGGATAGTGAGGTGAAGACAGATTCGGTTCATCTTGATCAACCAAGAGTGGATACTATGCTTACCCACCTGAAAGAAACCTATACACAATATACTCACTTTTTGAACGAGCTCGAAAACTAGCACAGCGACGATGGTTTTCATCCTCAATAGAGCGTTAGCGCTCGCTTTACGCCTACTCCTGGCAATGGGGCGCACATCGGGCAGTAAGATAACGATGCCGAATAAGCCTGTTCGGCATCGTTTTTTTAACCGATTTAACGGTTCAATCTCTTTAACTTATTGAATATTTTTGGTTAATTTAATAAGCCAATAAGCCAATAAGCCATTAAGCCATTAAGCCATTAAGCTGACGATGGCATGCTTGAGCTTTTCCCTATCATGTCGCCAATCACGGTTTGGTGACGCAAGTGGTATTGTCACGCAAGGCCAATCTTCGGTTAGCTCAGGGTGGGGTTCTTCTCCTAAAATGATATCGAGTTTGCGTCCTTGTAACGCTCGTTCACACCACTCCAGCTTCTGTTTCAGCGTCATACGGCCTGCAGGGCCATATTCAGGCGAAAGGTTTTCGACGAATACAATCTTTGCGTGGCTATTTTGATTCATCGCTTTACTCAGATCGGCGAGTAAAAGAGGCGGCATCACGCTGGTTAAAAAGCTTCCTGGTCCGAGAATAATGCAATCGGCGTTTAGGATTGCCTCTACGGCTTCTCTTGTTGCAGGCACGACAGGGTCTAAATCCAGACGTTGAAGATCCTCTTCCATTTCATCGACAGAGGTTTCGCCGGTGACCCAACGACCCTCAGTAGAAAGCGCAGTGAGATCCGCGGGGTGCTCTGACATTGGAATGATATTGACATCAACGTTAAGCATCCCTCTGATTAGATCAATCGCTTCTAGTGGGCGAACTGACAAATTATCGAGCGCCGTTAACATCAAGTTACCTAGGTTGTGACCATTAAGTTCGCCTGCACCTTTAAATCGATACTCAAACATCATGGAACTGATAGAAGGGTCGGTAATTAACTGATTGATGCAGTTACGAGTGTCGCCCCAAGCGATGCCGCCTTGGCAGTCTCGAATGCGTCCGGTGGAGCCACCATTATCGGTCGTGGCGACAATACCAGTGGCATTGCAACCAAAATCGGTGAGCGCAGCCAACATGCGCCCAAGCCCATGGCCACCGCCAATCGCCACGATTTTTTTTGATGAATATATGCTCATCTTTTCTTCTTCTATGGTTGTTTTATATCAATACGATAAGGGAAATTGTTCTACTGACATACTCAGCTATAATAAAAATGACGAATCTGTAAGGTTTTTTTACATTAGAGGTAGAAAACCGTACTGTAATTGAGTATTTTACTCACAAAAGCTGTCCTCGTGAATACAACGAAGATTGCCATAACTCCGAGCTTTATGTGCTAAGTCTTCGCTGGTATAAGCCAAGATATGCGCCTAGAGCCAGTGACAAACTGTCACCAGGGCTGGATTGGAAATGATCTCGCCTCCCGTATTTGGAAAGGTGTTCCATGGCGCAACAATTTGAAGATAAATTTCATCGCAAGTTTTATTACTTGCGCTTGTCTGTTACCGATGTGTGTAACTTTAAATGCACCTATTGCCTACCTGATGGCTATAGGCCGCCGGGTCACAAGCGCCCGGCTTTCCTGACATTGCCAGAAATCAAACGTGTGGTTACCGCGTTTGCAGATTGTGGCACGTCTAAGGTTAGGATCACAGGCGGTGAACCTAGCCTGAGAAAAGATTTCCCAGAAATCATCGAAACGGTTGCAAATACGCCGGGTATCGTCAAAGTGGCGACGACAACGAATGGCTACCGTATGGCCAAACAAGTCGATCGATGGCAAAGTGCAGGTCTTACTCATATCAACGTCAGTGTTGATAGCCTTGATCCGCGCATGTTTCACCAGATTACTGGTGAGAACAAGTTTAGGGAAGTGATGCAAGGAATCGACCGAGCGCTTGAAATTGGTTATAACCAAGTCAAAGTCAACGTCGTCTTGATGAAGGACCTTAATGCGAAAGAGCTACCAGCGTTTCTGAACTGGATCAAAGACCGACCTATCCAACTGCGTTTTATCGAGCTTATGCAAACAGGCGAGATGGACGATCTATTCCAAAAACACCATGTATCTGGCGTCGACATTCGAAATCAATTGATTGCCAATGGTTGGATTTTAAAAGCAAGAAGCGAGAACGATGGCCCTGCGCAAGTCTTTGTGCATGCCGACTATCGTGGTGAAATCGGTTTGATTATGCCTTATGAAAAGAATTTTTGTGAAAGCTGCAATCGCTTGAGAGTGTCGGCGATGGGCAAGCTCCATCTATGTTTGTTTGGAGAGCATGGCGTTGAATTGCGCGATTTACTTCAAGAGAACGAGCAAGAACAGGCATTGATTGAACGTATTCAAGCACAATTACAAACCAAATCAGTGAGTCATTTTTTACAGGATGGAAATTCTGGAATGACACCACATTTAGCCTCAATTGGCGGTTAGTCACTAACCGCTCCATAAATTATAATTAAATCTTTGATAGGGTGAACAAATCATGGGTCACGCAGAAAGCAAATTTGTGCCTGCTAACATTGCAGTGCTAACCGTTTCTGATACACGTACAGAAGACAACGATACCTCAGGTCGTTACTTAGTTGAGAATTTACAAGATGCGGGCCATACACTGGCAGACAAGAAGATTGTCATTGACGATATCTATCAAATTCGCGCCATTGTTTCACAATGGATCGCAGACGAATCGGTACAAGCGGTAATGATTACCGGTGGCACTGGCTTTACATCTCGTGATAGCACGCCAGAAGCACTCGTCCCACTTTTTGATAAGCAAGTTGAAGGGTTTGGTGAGCTATTCCGTCATGTTTCATATGAAGAAATTGGCACGTCAACTATCCAGTCTCGCGCGATTGCGGGCTTTGCTAATCACACTGTGATTTTCGCAATGCCGGGCTCAACCGGTGCTTGCCGTACTGGCTGGACTAAGATCATCAAACAGCAGATGGATGCGAGCCATCGTCCTTGTAACTTTATGCCACACCTAAGTATCTAAGGGAATCAGGATGTCAGAATTCACTCATATTAATGCATCAGGTGAAGCCAACATGGTGGACGTCTCTGCAAAAGCCGAAACAGTGCGTGAAGCGCGAGCAGAGGCTTATGTTCACATGGCTCCTGAAACACTAAAGATGATTACTTCTGGAAATCATCATAAAGGTGATGTGTTTGCCACGGCGCGTATTGCGGGAATTCAAGCCGCAAAGAAAACGTGGGACCTGATCCCTTTGTGTCACCCTTTACTCCTTTCCAAAGTAGAAGTTCAACTGGAAGCCATTGTTGCGGAGAACAAAGTTCGCATTGAGTCTGTGTGTAAGCTCGCGGGTAAAACCGGTGTAGAAATGGAAGCCCTCACTGCAGCATCAGTGGCGGCTTTGACTATCTACGACATGTGTAAAGCTGTGCAGAAAGATATGGTGATTGAGAACGTTCGTTTACTTGAAAAAACCGGTGGGAAATCAGGACACTTTAAGGTGGAATCATGATCAAAGTACTTTTTTTCGCACAAACAAGAGAACTGATCGGTGTCGATAGTGTTGAACTTGAGGGTGACTTTTCATCTATTGAAGCGGTTCGCGCTGAGTTAGCAACCCAAGGCGATAAATGGGCGCTAGCATTGGAAGCGGGTAAGTTGTTAGCGGCGCGTAACCAAGATATTGTCGCGATGACGGAAACCGTGGCTAGCGGTGATGAAATTGCCTTCTTCCCCCCAGTGACAGGAGGTTAGTATGAAGCCAAGAGTAGCCGTACAAGCCGCCGATTTTAATGTTGGCGAAGAGTATGACGCATTGGCGCAGGGTACGGCATCTGGTGCTGTGGTCACGTTTGTTGGTAAAGTTCGAGACATGAACCTTGGCGACGACGTGATTGGACTTTCGCTAGAGCATTACCCTGGTATGACAGAAAAGTCGCTAGAAACGATTTGCGATGAAGCCGAAACGCGTTGGCTCCTAAACGGCATTCGTGTCATTCACCGTGTTGGTGATATGGATGCAGGCGATCAAATCGTGTTTGTTGGTGTGTCGAGTGCACATCGAGGTGCGGCATTTGAGGCCTGCGAGTTTGTTATGGACTTCCTAAAAACCAAGGCACCGTTTTGGAAAAAGGAACGAACGACACAAGCAACTCGTTGGGTTGACTCAAGAGAGTCTGACGCCCAAGCCGCATCAAGGTGGCAACAAGACGGTGAGTCGAATTAAATCGTCATTATTGACGGTTTAATTGTCGGTAGAAGAACGTTTAAAAAGCCCGCCCTTACCTTATCAAATAATAAGGCTGAGGGCGGGCTTTTTGCGTTAACTAAGCGTTGCTAAATATTCACTGATCACGGTATGGACACCTTGCTCGCTATTGCTTGGTGCAGAAAATCGTGCGTAAGTTTTGACTTTTTCGTGCGCGTTCTCAACCGCATACGAGTGGTAGCTAGCTTGAAGCATTTCTACATCATTAAAGTAGTCACCAAAGCTCATGGTCTGTTCATGAGTGAACCCAAGCGTGTTTTGTAGGTACTGAATAGCGGTACCTTTAGACGCTTCGGCGTTCATGACATCAAGCCAAATCTTGGCACTCACTACGACTTGATGGGAATGACCAAATTGTGACTGGATTGAAGGGTAGACGTGTTCCTCACTACCATCAAAGTGACAGATTGCGACCTTTATGAAGGTATCATCAATATTGAGTAGGTCGGTAACCGATTGACGGCGATGATAATACTTAGCAATTTCTTCTAATGCTTTTTCATCTTGAGTTTCAATGTAGGCCGATTGTTTACCACACAAAACCACATGCGTATTTGGGATTTTTCGCGCTTCGGTAATGATATGATGAATGGCGGCCTTGTCGATAGTGCAGCTATACAACTCGACGCCTTTGTGCATGACCAACGTTCCATTTTCCGCAATGAACATCATATCGTCTTGAGCGGGTAAAAATGTCTCGAGCAAGCTGTAATATTGGCGACCTGATGCAGCGCAAAAAATGATACCTTTCTCGGACATTTGGCGATGTAACTCGAAGAATGTAGGGTCCAATTGTCCGTGTTCGTTTAGCAAGGTGCCGTCCATATCGGAGGCAATAAATTTGATGTCATTAATGGGCATTCATGCGTACTCTTCAGGGATATACTCAGAGTATAAAGGCATTTATTTTCGAGTCCTAACACAATTTCCTAGGCCCTACCGTCCCCCTATCTTCTTGTTGGCTACCCCGTGACTTGTATACGTCCCGATGATTTTATTTGTTACATCGTGACTTGCTGTATTTAAAGTTTCTATAGTAAGCCGAGTGCTTAATACCAATGTCAGCCTTATATTCCCCAGCCCAATTGCTGATACTTGGATCGGTTGCCCAAACGTTCATCATTGCTCTTAGTTTTGTATCCGACGTCATAGGGATGGGGAGGCGCTCAGAATGGCGAACGTTATACACGACACTGCCGTCGATATACCAACGAATGGCACGGTGATTCCATTCAATAGCATAGGTATGAAATTCCTCAGAGGCATCAAAATCTAGATAGTGAATGTGCTCATTTTTTTGTTGGTAGTTGTCATCGTTTGTCCAAAAATTAAATTGAACCATATTGGTATTAGCGCCAATAAACTCAATGTCTATTTCGTTGTGCACGCCATTACCGTCTTCTGGCTGATCATAAGGGCCCGCAAACAAGAAAAAAGAACTGATAACACCGTCTCCTTTGACGGGTTTCATTTCGATTTGAAAACAGCCGTTGCCATAGAATCCCAGCGTACGGATCTCGCCTGAGAGAATGTCTAAATAACCATGCTCATCCTCACGGTTTTCTAGATGGATGGCGAGCCCACTGTTATTGAACTCGACTTGAGTTTGCTGCCAGCGATTTAAGAACGGAAACCCGTTCTCCCATCCATCCGCCAGAAACCAGCGTTGTGGATCTAACTCAGCTAAAGGATCGGTAAATGACGTGCTTGCGTGTGACAGCGTGGTAAATCCGGCGGACAACATGAGTAGCGATTCCTTAAGCATTGACACTATCCTTAGTATGGTGGCTTGAAATGTTCATTTGATCATAGGATTTTTACGTCTTTTCTCCATTGAATGGCCGTCTAGTTTTTGAGAATACGCAACAACACATTGCGCTATCTTGGTGCTCGCGCGTGATAGCTGTGCATGTTAAGTGATGGTTTTGTCTTTAACTATCTGATAATTAGATTAAAAAATTATGGAATGATAGTTGCTTGTACTATTTAGTGAATGGTTTGAGTCTATTCTTATAGGGCGGGACTCATCATATCGACAATCATGAGGACTTAAGACGTAACGACAATAGCGGAGGCCTTAGTCGCATACAAAAGGTCAAAAACAATACTAACAACGGTTGGCGATGGTGCAGTTCCTGAATATTGGGCTGCACCTTTTTTTTTGAGTGTACTGGCTCTTTTCTAATAATAATACCTGCAGTCATACTTAGCGAAAGGGCGGTTAACAACGAAACGAAAATTATAGGTTACGAGATGAAGTGACTGAATTACAATGAATCTATTCGTGTAATTTACTGCAAGATAAAGGAATGACCTTGTCAATTATTAAAGAATGCATCAGAACGGTTGGGCGTGGCTCACGTGGCCGAGGGCCTTTAACTCAAGATCAAGCAAGATTAGTCATGGAACAATACGTAGAGGGTCATATTGATGATGACCAAGTAGCGATGCTGCTCATGCTGATACGAGTGAGGGATGAAACCGCCGAAGAGATTGCTGGCTTCGTCGAAGCGTTAAAGCCCAAAGGGCATACTATCCATGCAGATTTTGACTGGCCTTTGTACGCAGGGAAGCGTGTTGGTCAAACATCTGGGAAACCGTGGCACTTACTCGCGGCCAGTATCTTGGCTGAAAACGGCGTTAAAGTATTACTTCATGGCGACCTAGATAAAGAAAGTGATCGTGTGCATGCACGCGACTGCTTGGCTTCGCTCAATATCGTTAAAGCGGATGATCTGACACACGCTCAGCAAATGCTGGAGCAAAGCAATATCGCCTATCTGCCACTTAGCCATTTTTGTCCATTAGCCAAGCGAATGCTGGACTGGAAGCATCGCTATGGGTTACGCACACCAATTAATACCGTTATTCGCGCGTTGAATCCCGCGAACGCTCCCTATGGCATGAGGGGAAGCTTTCACCCTGGCTTTCAAGAGCTGCATGCTCAGGTAGAACACCTACTAGCGCGCCATGCTGGTGGCGAGCATGATTATAAGCGAATGCTTTCATTTAAAGGCCAGTCAGGTGAAACGGAATTTAACCCGAAAGTGAGTCAGACAGTATGGTGGGTGGAATCTGATGTCGTTCATTCTACGTATATAGAAGAGACGATGCAGATTAGAGAAGAGCCCAAATATTGCCCGTTTGATACGCCAAGGGAAGAATGGGAATTAATGACCAATACCGTGGTGGCCACAGTGACGGCGGCGCTGTTTACTATATCGGGTGATTACCCATTATCAGTTCAAAAAGCGGAATCGTATTGGTCTGCTTATTGCAAAAAAACGCATAGCATCGATGTGACACCTTCTGCCGGACTATGCTAAGCCCAAGATGACAGCATCGGCTGTCATCTTTACGCGTTTGTCTTTTGATAGCGAGCGTAACAGTACTCGAGTAACCAACCGGTATCACTTTGGTTACTCGGCTTTACGCCATCGAAAGTGCTCGCCTACACCATCATAAAGTGTTGCTCTAATAGATCGACGTCTGGCTCAGAAACGAGCCTCATTAGCCAATCAACATCCAGCTCGGAAACAACCGTTTTTACGACAAAAGCAGAGTCGATATAGGCGGATGTGATCTGTGCTTGTCTAAACCCCTGAGCCGACTCGCCGCCATCGAAGGATAGGGTTTTGTCACCCTCAAGCGCCATATAAGCCGTCAACGCGACGATTAACTGCATCGGATTTTGCGGTGATGCAATTCGATATAAATAACCATTCTCAACCTTCTGCTGTGCCCAATATTCTATCGTATCTAGCGCCAATGGCTGCTGGCTAAATAGCAAAGCCTCGCATCGATGATGCCATCGTGTGATCGAAACCGGCGTGTGTTTAAATTCTGGTTGCCCGGAATGACGATCTGAATTGGGTTCGATGAGGGTACAGGGTTTGCTGTTACTCGCGGTTGAATCATTCCAATGGATGGGCATGAAAAGTTGGTTTGGTCCCATGGAGGTGGAGCAATGGACTCTTGCCTGTATTGACCCGAAGTGATTACTAATGGTTGCAATCTGCCCTTGCTCGAGTGAATATCGCTTTGCCGTTACTGGGTGAAGCGTGACATAAGGCTCGGGTGTATGAGTCGCCAGACTAGGTGAAAGGCCTGTGCGGCTCATGGTATGCCAGTGATCACGAGCGCGGCCGCTATTGAGGATCAATGGGTGTTGAACTGAGACCGAGTTTTTTGGTGATTGATGTCGAACACGAATAAATTGTGCTCGTTTATTTGGGGTGAAAAATTGATTGTCGCTAAACAAACGCTGATTGACGACACCAGATTGTAGCGTGGTGACTGGCCATTGCTGTGGTGAGAGTCGGCTATAACCTTGGTCATCAAGTGAGGTTAGCCCAATAAGGTTAAGATCCCGCTGACCCGCATTATTACCTAATGTGGTCATCGTGGCATACTCGCTAAAAATCTGGCCTTCATGCAGGTAATTGAAGGCGGATGCAAAGCCCATTTTTTTTGCGACTTGGCTGATTATCCACCAATCGGGTTTAGCGAGACCAGGGCTCGGTAAAATACGCCTTTGACGTGAAATTCGGCGTTCAGAATTGGTCACGGTTCCCGATTTTTCGCTCCAACCTTGTGAGGGAAAAATAACGTCAGCAAATTGTGTTGTTTCGGTATCTTGGATGCAGTCAGATACGACAACAAAGGGGCAACGACTAAGAGCCGCTTGGATTTTTTTGCTATCAGGGAGGCTAACGACGGGGTTAGTTGCCATGATCCATATTGCTTTGACGGTTCCAGATTCAATTGCATCGAACAGGTCAATAGCTTTTAATCCGGGCTTAGTGGCCAATTGGTCAGTTTGCCAGTAGTCACGGATAAGCGAGTGGTGCTGTGGATTATCAAACTCCATGTGACTGGCAAGCGTATTGGCGAGCCCACCAACTTCCCTTCCGCCCATAGCGTTAGGCTGACCGGTCACAGAAAAAGGCCCAGTTCCCTGCTGACCAATTTTTCCTGTGGCGAGGTGGCAGTTGAGAATGGCGTTGACCTTGTCGGATCCTTGACTGGATTGATTGACGCCTTGTGAGTATACGGTCACCACTTTGTCTGTTTTAGCAAACAAAGAATAGAAATGCTCCAATCTATCAGTATTGATGCCTGTAATCCCCTCAATATCGAGCTCCTTGCTGGCCGCATCTAGTGCTTGCTCAAAACCATCGGTGAAGGCAGCGATGTAGTCTTTGTCGAGGTGTTTGTCGCGGTGCAGGTAAGTCAACAAGCCATTGAACAGTGCTACGTCTGAACCGGAATGAATAGGTAGATGCAGATCGGCGATGTCACAAGTAGCGGTTTCTCGTGGATCAACCACAACAATCGTCATGGCTGGATTTTGTTGCTTGGCAAGGCGAAGGCGTTGAAATAGTACAGGGTGACACCACGCAAGATTGGAACCGGTAATAATGACAAGCTCGGCGTGCTCCAGATCTTCGTAGCACACAGGAACGGTGTCAGAACCAAATGCACGTTTGTGGCCTACTACGCTTGAAGCCATACATAAGCGAGAATTACTATCAATATTACCACTGCCAATAAAGCCCTTCATTAGCTTATTTGCCACATAATAATCTTCGGTCAGTAATTGACCCGATACATAAAATGCAACGGAATCTGGGCCAAATTGTTCAATGGTTTGTGTGAATTTTTTTGCAACATGGCTGGTGATGTCTTCCCAATCACATATCGTATCTGTGTACTCAACTCGCGAGTGGCTTTCTGAAGAGGTTGGTTGATAGCCCTTATCTGTAGAGGCATCAGGTGTTGTGTAGGAACGAAGGAGTGGGTAACGTGCTCGTCCATCGTGAATCACGGTTTCACCGAGCGCGATGCCTTTTGTACACAGCTTGCCATAATTAGAAGGGTGCGATTGATCGCCCCTGATTTCAAGGCGTCCTTTCGCCGTTGGGCGAGCTTCTACCCCACATCCAACCCCACAATATGGGCATGTCGATTTTGTCCAACCATCTTCATCCATGATCTCACCTTAAATCTTATAAAAAATCATATTGTGTATATTGAAGCAATTTGCGCGCCATATTGAATATAATGCCATAAACAGATGGTTTTGTGATTTAATTATTTAAAATCAGTAATTTAAATACATACCACTTTAGTGGTAGTTGTTATTTTGTGGTTATTTTAGAGGTATTGAGTGTGTGTGTGCACTGTTTTGGTTAAAAATGCACTAAAAGGGCTCAAAATCGCAGGTTTTTTGGTTGAGTGATTCTCTTGCGCTACATAGATGTGTGGTGATTGTTTTGTATAAGAGCATGAAATGTAACGAGTTGTTAAATTAATTAATGGTGGTGGGTTTGTATTGGCACTGTCTTTGCTCCTTGTTTTGGCAGAGATAATTAAAATGAGTCATTAATTGGCCATGGAGTGCAATATGAAAGGATTCAGCCAACAAGCCAAAGTATCGTTGATTGGCGCCGGTCCAGGCGACCCTGAACTACTGACCATAAAGGCAATGAATGCCATCCAGTCCGCCGACACCATCATATTCGACAATTTAGTGAGTGACGCGATATGTGCTCTTTTTCCAAGAACCTCGAAGCAGATCTACGTCGGCAAAAAGAAAGGGTGTCATAGCTCCACTCAAGAGGAAATTAATCGAGTGTTACTCGAGTGCGCTGATGCGGGTGAACATATTTGTCGAGTGAAAGGCGGGGACTCCTTTGTTTTTGGCCGTGGCGGCGAAGAGATGCTGTGGCTGAGTCAACACGGGGTAAATGTTGAGGTTATCCCAGGTATAACGGCGGCATCTGGTTGTACGACCTATGCCCAGATTCCTTTAACACATCGTGGGTTGGCACAGGGGTGTACTTTTATCACCGCTCATGCAGAGCGTGATCTAGACATCCAGTGGCGCGCTTTGGCACAACTCAACCAAACCGTTGTGATTTATATGGGGTTGAGCAAAACAAACCTAATATCGAACTCATTGATTGATGCCGGCCTGTCTCAGGACACACCGATTGCATTAATTGAGAATGGCTGCTGCCCGGACCAACGTACCATTATTGGTACGCTGAGTGAATTGGATGCGCTGAAACATCAACATGATGTTCAGTCTCCCGCACTGATTGTCATTGGTCAGGTTGTGACCGTAGCGGAGAAAATGCAATGGTTGGCGCAACGTTCATTGGACAGTGATTTTATGTCGAGCAGTACCCACGGTTTTGCCAAACAATCGCACAAATTAAAATTGACGGCTTAATATTTTTATAAGGAAGTAAATGATGAGCAAACAACGCATTGTTGTCGTTGGCAACGGAATGGTCGGCCACAAATTTATTGATTCGATTATTGCTGCCGAAACAGATGAGTTTCAAGTAATTACGTTTTCAGAAGAGCCAAGGCTTGCCTACGATCGTGTGCAACTCACTAGCTATTTTGATGAGGATAAAGGCGCACAACATCTTGCCTTAACGGATGAGGCATATTACCAAGCTAACGGTATTCAATATGTCCTTAACGATAAGGTTGCCCAGATTGATACGGCCAAAAAAATCGTGATAACGGAAAGTGGACGAGCTGAAGCATACGACAAACTCGTCCTCGCAACCGGGTCATTTCCTTTTGTTCCGCCTATTCCGGGTAACGATCAAACACATTGTCATGTTTATCGAACCATCGAAGATTTGGATGCGATAGAAGCATCCAGTAAAGAAGGGAAAAGTGGCGTCGTCATTGGCGGTGGTTTATTGGGCTTAGAAGCAGCTAACGCCGTTAAAAATCTTGGGTTAGATACCCATGTGGTTGAGTTTGCTCCTCGTTTGATGGCGGTGCAGTTAGACGATGGTGGCGGCGCGTTACTGAGAAGAAAGATCGAGAATCTAGGTGTGTCGGTGCACACGCAAAAAGCCACCACAGAGATTGTAGAAGGTAGCACATCGCGTTATCGAATGAATTTCGCTGATGGCTCCCATCTTGAAACTGACATGATTGTATTTTCTGCTGGTATTCGACCTCAGGATGAGTTGGCTCGTCAGTCTGATATTGCCATTGGTGAGCGAGGCGGGATTGTGATTGACAATCACTGCCAGACTAATATCGATAGTGTGTATGCCATTGGTGAATGTGCACTGTGGGATAACAAAATATTTGGTTTGGTTGCTCCTGGTTACCAAATGGCAAAAATAGCGGCTACGCATATTGTAAACCACGGCCAAACGGATGCCGAGTTTGTGGGTGCTGATATGAGCACTAAGTTGAAGCTGCTTGGCGTGGATGTTGCCAGTATTGGCGAAGTGCACGGACAAACCCCAGGCGCGCAATCCTATACCTATAACGATGAGATTGAACAAGTCTATAAGCGACTGATTATCTCAGAAGATGGTAAGAAAATTGTCGGTGCGGTGCTGGTGGGTGATGCGGATGCTTACGGTACATTGTTACAGCTCAAGCAAAATGATATGCCACTGCCGGAGAATCCGTCAGTCTTAATTCTTCCTAATGTAGCCGATGACAGCAGCGCTGGATTAGGCGTGGAAGCCTTGCCGGATAGCGCCGTGATTTGTTCATGTTTTGATGTGACAAAGGGTGATATTAAGCAAGCGGTCGCGAGTGGTTGTACAACGATGGCGTCTTTGAAAGAAACAACTAATGCTTCGACCGGTTGTGGGGGGTGTTCTGCACTTGCCAAGCAAGTATTAGATAGTGAACTGACGAGTTTAGGTGTCGAGGTGAACAATAATATTTGTGAGCACTTTACGTATTCTCGCCAAGAGCTCAGTGACATTATTCGAATCAGTAAAATTCGCACATTCGATGATGTATTGGCATCGCATGGCTCTGGCCTTGGTTGTGAGATTTGTAAACCGACAGTGGGTTCGATATTAGCGTCTTATTGGAATGATTACATCCTTGAAGACAACCTTATGGAGCTGCAAGACACCAACGATATCTACCTTGGCAACATGCAAAAAGACGGCACATATTCTGTGGTTCCTCGTATACCGGGCGGAGAAATAACACCAGACAAACTGATCGTATTAGGCGAGGTCGCCAAAGAGTATGACTTATACACCAAGATTACCGGTGGCCAGCGTGTCGATCTTTTTGGCGCTCAGCTAAACGAATTACCTGATATCTGGCGCAAGTTAGTCGACGCCGGCTTTGAAACGGGTCACGCCTACGGTAAGTCAGTTCGTACCGTTAAATCATGTGTGGGGAGCACGTGGTGTCGCTATGGCGTCGCAGACAGTGTCGGTTTTGCGATTGATGTCGAGAACCGATATAAGGGCCTGCGCTCACCACACAAACTCAAATTTGCGGTGTCCGGCTGTACTCGTGAATGCGCTGAAGCGCAATCAAAAGACATTGGCATTATCGCGACCGATAAGGGCTGGAACCTTTATGTGTGTGGTAATGGTGGTATGCGCCCTCGCCATGCGGATTTGCTGGCCACTGACCTTGATGAAACCACCTTACTGAAATATATCGACCGCGTTCTGATGTACTACATCCGTACCGCAGATCGCTTACAGCGCACGTCTGTGTGGTTGGAAAACCTAGAAGGCGGCATTGAATACTTAAAACAAGTGGTGGTCGAAGACAAGCTCGGCTTAGGTGCTGAGTTAGAAGCAGAAATGGAATCGAATGTGGGCAAATACCAATGTGAATGGAAAACGACGCTAGAGAGCCCTGAAAAGCTCAAGCGCTTCCAGCACTATATCAATAGCGATGAAAAAGACGCGAGCCTGCAGTTTGTGACTATCAGAGACCAGCGATTCCCGACTGAGTCGGAAAAACAAAAAAAGGTCTTAGAACAACGAATCGATGTGGTGGAAGTGTAGGGAGATTGCCCTTCATTTCGACCCAAATAATGTCAACGTATTTAATCAATTTGTTTATGAAAACTAGGAGATCTCAATGAATCAATGGACGACGGTTTGCTCAACCAATGACCTGGTGCCGCATACAGGGATATGTGCAAAGGTTGATCAACAGCAAGTGGCAATATTTTATTGCCGGCGCAGTGAGGCGTTATATGCTTTATGCAACTACGACCCGATAGGTCAAGCGTATGTGATGTCACGAGGCATTATGGGGTCAATGGAAGGGCAACCTTGCGTGGCATCGCCATTATATAAACAGCACTTTAACCTTGAAACTGGGCAGTGCATCGAAGAGCCCAGTTATCAACTGAAACGCTTTGACGTTCGAGTTGAAGGGAACGATGTTCAAGTTAAAAACCTAGCAGCGTAATGTGCCAGAGACGCATGTTTAAGTGATTGGAATTCGCAGCCTGTGGGAGTGAGGATGTAGGCCTCGCTCTAGGTTATTTCGTTCAGACTGTACCTTAGTTCAAATTGTACCTTCGTAAAGATTGTACCAATGCTTTGAAAGTCAGCCTGTGTGCTGCAATAGAAAAAATAAAAGGATTTTATTATGGAAAACACTAAGTTTTCGTTGTTCTCATTTACCGGAAAAATGAAGGTATTACATTTAAGTTGGATGGCTTTTTTTATTACCTTTGTGGTGTGGTTTAACTTTGCCCCAATGCTTCAAATGGTGAAAACCTCACTGGGGTTATCAACCGAAGAAATTAAAACGCTTTTAATACTCAATGTTGCTTTGACCATTCCAGCCCGTGTCGTTGTCGGGATGCTGACGGATAAATATGGTCCTAGAATCGTCTATTCAGCGCTGCTTGCCGTGTGTTCCATTCCTTGTTTTATGTTTGCCTTTTCGGATTCATTCATACAAGCCGCGATTGCTCGATTCTTACTCGGTTTTATTGGTGCGGGCTTTGTCGTCGGTATTCGATTAGTCTCAGAATGGTTCCCTCATGATGAGCTTGGTACGGCCGAAGGCATTTATGGTGGGTGGGGCAACTTTGGTTCGGCCGCCGCCGCCTTTACTTTACCTACTCTCGCCTTGTTATTTGGTGGGGATGATGGTTGGCGCTATGCGGTGGCTATCACGGGTGTTATGAGCTTGGCGTTCTCATTTATTTTCTATAAGAATGTGAGTGACACACCAAAGGGTTCAACCTATTTTAAGCCTACGCATTTATCGGCGATGGAAGTGACGTCGAAAGGTGACTTCTTTATGTTGTTGGTCATGAAAATCCCAATGTATGCCGCCCTCGCTTTGTTGGCTTGGAAGGTGTCACCAGCGGGTATAAGCATGTTATCGGAGACCGCGGTAAGAGGCATTTACGTCGCGTTAGTCGCTTTGTATTTGTATGAAGTCACACAAGTTTGGAAGGTCAATAAGTCAGTATTCTCAGAGCCTGTCCCAGAAATTCACCAATATAAGTTTAAGCAAGTCGCAGTACTGAACGTTTTATACTTTGCGACGTTTGGTTCAGAGCTTGCGGTTGTGTCTATGTTGCCATTGTTTTTTTCTGAGACATTTGAATTAACGCCTGTTATGGCGGGAATGGTGGCCTCTGCCTATGCGTTTATGAACTTGATGTCTCGTCCTGGTGGCGGTTGGATTTCGGACAAATTCGGCCGTAAATCAACGCTTCTTATCCTCACGGCCGGTCTAGCGGTTGGCTATTTTGTGATGGGGCAGGTTGATAGCCAGTGGCCATTATGGCTTGCGGTCACGGCGGCTATGGTGTGTTCATTCTTTGTTCAAGCGGGTGAGGGTGCCGTGTTTGCTACTGTGCCACTTATCAAACGCCGTATGACGGGACAGATTGCCGGTATGACAGGAGCTTACGGCAATGTCGGGGCTGTAGTGTACCTGACCGTGTTATCACTGGTTGATTATCAAACGTTCTTTTTTGTTATTGCGGGAACGGCAGTATTAGGATTCTCGGCATTATTGATAATGGAAGAACCAAAAGGCCAAATTACGGAAATTAATGAAGATGGTAGCGTGACCCTAATTAACGTATCTCATTAATTATAAATCGGGAAAAGGGGGGGCTCAAATTGCCTCCCTTTGTTCAGAGGCCTCGCTAGCACGAGGCTTTTGTTCGACCAGTAGGTATGGGCGTGTGACATCAATAAAATGGTGAGGAAATAATGGTAGTTGCGGTGGATGAACACAAACGACCACTAACATTGAGGTATGGTGGACATTCGTTATCTGGGGCTCGGGAAGAGAATCAAGACGCGTTTGTTGTGCGGGTCCCTGAGAGTTTATCGGAAGCTGAGATAAAAGGCAGTATTGCCTGTATCGCGGATGGAGTCAGCTGTAGCGACCATGGCCAAAAAGCCAGTCACACCAGTGTCATGCAATTTGTGAGTGATTATTACGCCACGCCAGACAGTTGGAGTGTTAAGCATTCCGCTAGTCAAGTACTTACCTCGCTAAATTCATGGTTGTTCGAGCAAGGGCTAAAGCAGCAATTTCGTCACAATGGGTTAGTTACTACGTTCAGTTGTGTGATTTTTAAATCGAATACTGCGCATGTTTTCCATGTGGGTGACAGCCGCGTTTACTTGCTTCGTGCAGGCGCATTACGTCTTTTAACCCGTGACCATCAACGTGTGAATGGTGGCAAAAGTGCTTATCTGACACGTGCTTTGGGGATGGATACGAAACTTGAGGTTGATTATCAGTCGATAGAGTTAAACAAAGAGGATTGCTTTTTGTTTACCACGGATGGCGTTCACGATGTGCTGAGTGACGCGGCGATACGCCAAGTATGCAATCAAAGACAAGGCAGTTTGGAAGACAAATCCAAGCAACTTTGTCAGCATGCGATTGATGCTGGTGGACAAGATAACACGACATGTTTGATGGTGAGCGTGGATGCATTGCCTCATTTATCACTGATGGAATTTCAACAACAGGCTTTGAATCGCGTGATCCCTCCAGCGCTCAACATCAATAACCGAATTGATAATTATGTGGTGAAGAAAGTAATCCATGCGGGCAGTCGTAGCCATGTCTACGAAGTGCAAGAAGACGGGGCTGAACGTCGTTTGATTTTGAAAGCACCCTCTCAGCATTATATCGATGATACTGAAACCTTGGTGTCATTTAGCAATGAATATTGGGTAGGTAGCCGCATTAACAGTCAGCGAATAATGAAGGTTTACCAACAACCTAAGGCCTCCCCTTATCTGTACCATCTGTGCGAATTAGTGGAGGGTATGACCCTGAGGCAGTGGATGTATGATAACCCTAAGCCGGCTTTGAAGCAGGTCCGAGACATTATTGAGGCGTTGATCAAAGCGGTTCGAGTGTTGCAGCGTTTGGATATGGTTCACCGTGACCTTAAACCAGAAAACATCATGATGACTGATGACGGTTCGATAAAACTCATTGATTTAGGTGCGGTTTCTGTCAAAGGACTTGAAGAAACAGAACGCTCAAATCATGCTCATGCCCCTTTAGGTGCGGCAAATTATATTGCACCAGAATATTTATCAGGCGAATCGGCAACGACGGCATCGGATCTTTTTTCGGTCGGGGTTATTGCCTATGAGTTGCTTTGCGGAGCGTTACCTTACAAAGAGGTTAGCGCATTGTCGGTGCAGCAAGCACGACATCAAAAGTGGCAGTATCTCGGGATGGCAACACATAGGCAAGATGTGCCTTTGTGGTTTGAACTGGCGATTGAAAAAGCTTGTCACCCAAATCCAGCACTGCGGTATAGCGTTCTGAGTGAGTTTGTCGCGGATACTCATTCACCTAACGCTACCTTGTTGAAAGAGATAGAGGCCAGCCCCCTCATTAAGAAAAATCCATTACTGTTTTGGAAAGGTGTTGCGGTGTTTTTTGCGCTGTTGGCATTTGTGGAGTTGATTATTCTTACGCAAGCCAGTTAGCTCCCAACGATTATTTTACCCGCATGAGCTGATGCGTGTAATGACCAAAATTGAAAACCAGAACTTGAGAGCGTTTCATCTGTTCAACTTGCTCAAGCATGGCTGGTGAATAGCCCTTACGATGCATCCATTCAAGAGGGGCATCAAAACCATCCTCATTCACCACATAGGACTGATCTTTAAATAGAGATTCAGAAACATGGACAACCCAAATGCGAGAGCGAAACTCGATGGCTTCGGATAGTGCAGCAAGTATTTTCTTAAACAAAGGAGCCCTTCCGGAATGGGTTACCGATTATCGAAGAGGGATTGTGACAAATTTCTTAGCAGTAAGATACGCAAATCAGCAAGTTTCGTCTTACGCTTAAATCATCGTAGCACCCAAATTTAAGTGCTCAGAAGTGGTGTAAGCCACGTCGTAAATGGAGTTTTACCATTAATAGGTTTTCTCTATAAATAAAATTATTCATTCCTATTTAGCAAAATCAATAAATTAGACGACAATGAATAGAACAAAGAAAGTTTTTGGGTTAAGGAGAACAGCATGGAATCATTGAAAGTAAGAGACTATATGACCCAACGAGCGGTGACATTTACCGTCGACATGCCTCTAAGTGCCGCATTAGATAAGGTCATGAAGTCGAACCATCTCGGTGGTCCTGTTATTGACGAGAATGAGAAAGTGATTGGTTTTATCTCAGAACAAGATTTGCTTGAAAAGCTTGTTAAGGTGTCTTATCACTGCCAAGACACGCATACAGTCGGTGATTGCATGTACAAAGAAGTGCTGTCTGTGACACCAGACATGTCCATTATTGAACTTGCAGATATGATGAAAGTAGGTAAGCCCAAGGTATACCCTGTCATTGACCGAGGGCGTTTAGTGGGGATGATTTCAAGACGAGATGTGCTGCAAGCGATAGGTAAAACCCTAGAGGCCTGTTTCAAACACCCAGTATAAAGAGACATACATTCTTTAAGGCGCGCTAGCGCCTTCTTTTTTGCCAATCAACTCGCCTTAGTCTGAATTTACCTCACCTCAGGGATCGTCATGACAGAACCGTCTGCTAAGTTTCTCGAAGGATCCACTATGCGTCACATCCTGGTGATGTCTGGCGCTGGTTCCATTGGCTTAATGTCATTGTTCGTTGTCGATTTACTCGATATGTTATTTATCAGTATGTTGGGTCAAGTTGAACTGGCTGCCGCGGTGGGGTTTGCAGGCACGTTAACCTTCTTTGCTACATCGGTGTCAATTGGCACTTCTATCGCGATGGGCGCGCTGATGTCGAAAGCCATTGGCGCAAAAAATAGCGCGTTTGCTAAACAGATTGGTAGCAATGTTTTAGTGATTGCCTTTTTTATCAGCGTCATTGTGACCGTGACTATGTGTGCCTACATACCAGAATTGCTTACGGCTATTGGTGCGGAAGGCCGAGCGCATGAACGAGCCTCGGCTTATCTATGGATCATCATGCCCAGTACACCATTGATTGCGCTTGGTATGGCCAGTGGGGCAGGACTTCGCGCTGCAGGTGATGCCAAGCGATCGATGTGGGCGACTCTCTATGGTGGCATTGTTAATGCGATCTTAGATCCATTGTTTATTTTTGGGTTTGGTTGGAACGTTGAAGGTGCGGCGGTTGCTTCGGTTATTGCACGCTTTACCGTATTCTATTTTTCATTTATGCCACTGTTACGTGTACATCAACTGCTTTCTTTTCCACGATTCAGTGACGTGATGACGAACAGCAAAATGATTCTAGCCATTGCCTTACCTGCCATCATCGCAAATACGGCGACGCCAATTGGTAATGCGATAGTGACGACCTCAATTGCACAGTTTGGAGAAAACTTTGTGGCAGGTTACGCCGTTATTGGTCGGCTGACCCCAGTGTGTTTTGCTGTTATTTTTGCCTTATCAGGCGCTGTAGGGCCGATCATCGGACAAAATTTTGGTGCACTAAGAATCGACAGAGTTGAAGAGACACTGAAAAACTCGCTCATCGTGACAACCACTTATACTATAGCCGTGTGCCTGTTACTTTATTTGGTCAAAGATTATGTTATTGCCGGGTTCTCACTGACGGGGGATGCTGCACTGATAGTGGCGACCTTTGCTACTTATGTCGCGATTACGTTTATTTTTAATGGTGCATTGTTTGTCGCCAACACGTCATTTAACAATTTAGGCAGACCACTCTATTCCACGGCTTTAAACCTTGGTAAGGCAACCGCAGGTACATTGCCATTTGTCTACTTTGGTGCTCAGTGGTTTGGGGCGTTAGGTGTTCTTTACGGGCAAGCGCTGGGGAATATTGTCTTTGGCATACTGGGCATGGTGGTTCTCAAGTATCATATTTTGGAACTCAGACGTACAGGACAGTGTGCTCAGCAAAAAGACCCAAGCTTAACCAGTGTGAATTCACAGCCATTCTGTACCCATGATGCGGTGTTGATTGAAGATGTCGCCAAAAATAAACCAGGGACGTCCCCGGTAACCTTAATTGATTAATTAATCCTTGACCTTGGAGTTAGCTCTAAGGTTTAAACTTGTGTTATACGAATCAGGTTTAGGTCAGTTAAGGATAATCTTATGTGCAGTAAACATGCAGCATGCCGAACTCAAAAAATTAGTGCAGTACGCCCAATTGGTGCGGGCTGCACGACCCCAACCATTGGCGCGATAACGCCGGTTACAGAAAAAACCGCCTCCGATTGCTGTTCAGCTAGTGGTGATTGCAGCGCCCCAGAACCAGAAGACCCCCTTGTTGTACAGCCCAAACCTGAAGAGGCGTTAACACAGCACTCTTGGAAAGTCGTTGGTATGGACTGCCCGGCGTGTGCACGTAAAGTTGAATCGGCAACCACAAAAATTGCAGGGGTAGTCAGTGCTAAGGTACTCTTTGCGACTGAAAAATTGGTGATTCGCGTTGATGACCTCACTGCGGTCCCTGCCGTCGAGTCCGCTGTCGGCGACGCTGGTTTTACGCTTCAATCCTTAAATGGCGGCTCATTATCAAACACTGCCCCGCACCCTCAACAAACAGGGTGGCGAAAAACTCTATCGGATAACGCCCATATATTAGCCATTTCTTTAGGTATGCTGGTGGCGGCGGTGATTCAGACACCATTTCCACAAGCAAGCGAGTGGTTGTTTGTCCTCACCTGTTTGCTTGGTCTTATGCCGATTACGAAAAAAGCATTCAAATTAGCAAAATCAGGTACCCCGTTTGCCATTGAAACCTTGATGAGTGTGGCGGCAATAGGGGCGCTGTACCTAGGTGAAACGGTCGAAGCAGGTATGGTGCTGCTATTATTTTTGATTGGTGAGCGCCTAGAGTCTTTTGCCGCATCGAAAGCAAGAAGTGGTGTTCAGGCCTTGATGTCATTGGTGCCGGAAGAAGCCACTGTCATTATCGATGGGGTACGCACAAAGAAAAGTGCTTCGGATCTTCAGCCTGGGGATTTGATTGAAGTGGCCGCGGGTGACCGGCTTCCTGCTGATGGGGTGCTGGTGTCAAGCAATGCGAGCTTTGATGAAAGCGCATTAACGGGAGAGTCTCTCCCTGTCGAGCGCCAGGTGGGTGACGGTGTTATGGCAGGTGCTGTGGTCACGGACAAAGTCCTAACACTGCGAGTCACATCCAAACAAGGTGAGAATGCGATTGACCGTATCTTACATCTCATCGAAGAGGCCGAATCTCGTAAAGCACCCATTGAACGTTTCTTAGATAAATTCAGTCGCTGGTACACCCCGCTAATGATGGTGGTGTCGTTGCTGGTGATTATCATCCCGCCACTTTTGTTCGCTCAACCTTGGGAAACCTGGGTTTATCGTGGGCTTGCATTATTATTGATAGCTTGCCCATGCGCACTGGTGATTTCAACGCCCGCAGCCATCACTTCAGGCTTAGCGGCGGCTACTCGACGTGGCGCACTGATAAAAGGGGGCGCAGCATTAGAGCAACTTGGCAATGTTAATGCGATTGCCTTCGACAAAACGGGCACGCTGACGTTAGGCCGTCCACATGTTACCGATACAGTCGTACTGACAGATTGGACGGCTGAAAAACTCCTGAGTGTTGCAGGAGCGATTGAATCAGGGTCAAATCATCCCTTAGCGACGTCGCTGGTGCGACATGTCGAGGAATTGGGTATTCACATGCCCGACGCTACAGAGAAAAAAGCGCTTGTCGGAGTTGGGGTTGAGGGGATTGTTGAAGAGACAAGATATACGCTACTCGCCCCAACTAAGGCTGAGTTTACGTTGCAAGCGGTAATTCAATCTCAGATAGCAGAGCTAGAGGACCAAGGTAAAACCGTGGTGGTCCTCACCGATACGGACAAAGCCATTGGGTTGATTGCGTGGCGTGATGAAGTGAGAGGCGACGCTGCACAAGCTATCGAAAGACTCGCGAAGCTAGGTATTGAAACCGTTATGCTCACTGGTGACAATGAGCGAAGTGCTCACGCCATCGCAACGCCGCTTGGAATGGACTATAAAGCCAGTTTGTTACCTGCGGATAAAGTGTCGTATGTGAACGAGTTAGCTCAACACCAACGAGTGGCGATGGTAGGGGATGGCATTAATGATGCACCTGCGATGAAAGCGGCAAATATTGGTATCGCCATGGGGGGAGGCACAGACGTCGCGCTAGAAACAGCGGATGCCGCGCTAACACATAATCGACTCGCAGAGCTTCCGGTTATGGTTGAACTATCAAGAGCAACGCTGAACAATATTAAGCAAAATGTCACGCTAGCGTTGGGATTAAAAGGTGTGTTTTTAGTGACGACCTTATTGGGCATGACGGGTTTGTGGGTAGCGGTGTTAGCAGATAGCGGAGCCACTGCGATTGTTACACTTAATGCGCTTCGCTTACTTAGACATAAATCTAAATTCGACTAAGCTACAAGCATTGAACGCTCTTTTGGTAGAGCGTTCTTTCCAGCTGGCTGGATGGTTATCGATTGGTTGCCATATTCATCAAACCGTATTGATATCATCTAGAATGGATTAAATTGACCGCAGTTATCAATAAAAGTGTGATGCCAACCGATTTATCGTGTAATGAAATGAAATATTCATAGGTAAAGTGTGATCTATGAACGGAAAGGCATGACGTTATCTTATAAGCTTAATTCCATAACTAAGAGATAAAAGGAACCACCCTATGTCACAAGCTGTTTTCCATTTAGGCGTAAATCAAGACGATCTACAAGGCGCTACATTGGCTATTATTCCTGGCGATCCTGCACGTGTTCAAAAGATTGCAGAGTTAATGGATGAGCCCGAGTTCCTAGCGAGCCAACGCGAATACACGGTTTATCGTGCTAAATTGGATGGCCAGTCAGTGGTGGTTTGTTCGACTGGCATTGGCGGTCCATCAACGTCAATTGCTGTTGAAGAGCTTGCGCAATTAGGCGTACGTACTTTTCTACGAGTTGGGACAACAGGCGCAATTCAATCTGACGTGAACGTTGGTGATATGATTGTTACTACGGGTTCAGTACGTCTAGATGGTGCAAGTTTGCACTTTGCTCCGATGGAATTCCCAGCGGTGGCAGATTTTGATGTAGCGACTGCCATGAAACAAGCCGCGATTGATGAGGGCGCGACCGTTCATACTGGTATCACAGCCTCAAGTGACACTTTTTATCCTGGCCAAGAGCGTTATGATACGTTTTCTGGTCGAGTGGTGAAGCGCTTCCAAGGTTCAATGCAAGAATGGCAAGACATGGGTGTGCTTAACTTTGAGATGGAATCTGCAACGCTACTCACCATGTGTGCCAGTTCCGGTTTACGCGCCGGTTGCGTTGCGGGTGTGATCATAAATCGTACGCAAAAAGAGACACCTGATCATGCTACGTTGAAAAAAACGGAAGCACGTTCAATTAAGGTCGTCGTAGAAGCTGCACGTAAAATGCTATAAGTTTTGTTGCTACTCTATTGAAATCAAAGCCTTTCGTATTGCGAGAGGCTTTTTTATTATTGGCAGCGGTCTCCGATTAAAATAAACGGCTGCTGCCCTTAGTCGCTACTGTGTTGAGCAAACACTATTTTACTTTAATCAACGTTTACTTGCTTAATTGGCTTTATCGGTGCGCTGATGCACCGTTTTAAATCTGGCTGGACACAAATGCTATCCCCATAAAAAAACCTCTCGCGGAAGCGAGAGGTTTTATGCGTCTATTCACGTTGAGTGATTAGGCTTTAGCTTTAGCCGCTTTCTTTTCAATCGCTACTTTTGCTTTTTTGAAACGCTCTGGAAGAATTTGTGTAGCAAATACATCTTCAACCGTTTCAGCGCGTTTGATTAGCTCAGCTTCGCCATCTTTAACCAATACGGTTGCTGGGCGTGGTAGTGAGTTAAACTGGCTTGCTTGAGACTCAGCATAGTGACCCACATCCATGATGGCCAATACATCGTTTGGTACCAGCTTCGGCATAACCGCGCCACTTTCCCAGATTGATGGGATACAGATTGGGCCAGATACCTCAGTAGTACGAGCCACAAGTGGTTGAGTCATCTTGTTAGCAGGAAGTACAGGGTTCTTGGATTCTTGAGACTCAACAAGCGTTGCTAGGTAAGTTGACGCATCAACCATGGTGTAGCTGTAGTCCATCTCTTGGTCATCTTTCACGACGTACACAGAAGTAAGAAGTGTACCGATGTTACCTGCAATGTAACGACCTGGTTCTAACCACAATTGTGGAAGCTCAAAGCTTTCTTTGTTGAATTCTTCAAGCATACCGTTACATACGATTTTCGCGTAGTCTTCGATAGTGTTGGAGTTCATCATGTGCTCTTTGCTACGACATTCTGGCTCACGCTCACGTGGCCAACCGCCGCCTAGGTCAACCTGGAAAGGTTGAACATCACATGCGCGAGAGATCTCGATAACATCACGAGCATACTGACGGTAAAGTGCATCCCAACCTTCAGGTTGCTTAGAGAAACGACCTAGGTGAGTGTGGAAACCGTAGAATTCAAAGACATCAATTTCTTTTACGCGGTTAACAATTTTCTTCGCTTCTTCTTTAAGAAGACCGAACTTGATCCACTTCATCGCGCCAATGAAGTTAGGGAATGGGTAAGCGTCAGGTTCGAAATCGTTGAAGAAATCTTCTGGGATGACTTTTAGACGAACCGCGATGCGTACTTTTTCAGCTGGCTTCACTTCACGAGCGATGCGCTCAACGATTTCAATTTCTTCATAAGAATCTAAGTGAACCGCGTAGCCGTATTCAATCGCTTTACGAATAGCAAGCTCAGGTTTAACCGTACCGTTAAGCGCGATGGTTTTTGGGTCAGCGCCTGCATAGTGAGTCGCTTCAACTTCACCAGGACCGAAACAGTCACCGCCAACGCCTTCTTCGTTACAAATGGCACGAACCGCAAAGTTAGTGTTTGATTTGATAGCAAACATCACGTTGACCGGCTTTGGCCAGTAGTTGCCAAATGCGTTTTTAACGCGACGCAGGTTGTTACGTAGCGTGTCTTCGCTGAGTACGAAAAGCGGGCTACCGTATTGCTCGATAAGGTCCGTTGCTTTACAGCCACCGATTAGCAAGTCGTCGCCTTGAGTGCTTAGCTCGTCTGTAGGAGTCAGGATGTTCTCTAGACGCTCAGCGTAGTTCATGGTTGCTTTGTGCTCTGCAAGCAGTTGTTTTTGCTCATCAAGAACAGTGCTAAGGCGATTTACGCTTTCTTCTAGGCGGTTTTGATATTTCATCTTCGACCCTTATTAGTAGTCACGGTATAGGTAATAAGAACCAGAATGTGGTATCTGGTTCTATTTATTGTTTGCTTGAGATGAATTGTAGGTAAGCAGATTAGAGTCATCACTTCACTGAGCGTCAAAAAATCTTACGCTGCGTGGATAAATTGACTTGAAATGTACAGGTTGTTTATTCATGTGGTGAATGCGTTAATTCTTCATGAACATTTAATCGAGATTCGACGGAGATAAATAAGTATTCCACACACTTTATATTAGGTGGATTTTATTATTTTCATATGATTAAAGTAACAGCAATGGCGAGTTACTTTTAGAGTGAGAGTATTTTACTTTGCGGCGAAGCTTGTTACTTAAATGAATGTTGTTGTTTTTGTGTTAATTATTCTGTGTGTTTCATGAGTCGAATAGTACTGTTTTATGAGCCGTATAACTAGATATTGATTAAATAAATGTATGATCGCTTTATTCATTAAGGTCAAATGACTGTTACCGTAAAACGTTCAAAAAAATTGACTCTGAGTGAAGTTAATGTGAGGCGTTTGTAGGCTAAATTAATTTCATCCTTTGAAAGGGATTAAGAATAATCACTATATATTGCTCCACAGTATATTGATTACTTAACCTTGATGAGAGCCTACGAAATAGATAAATAGTAAAGCCAATATTGAGCTTTACTATCTAAATTATAAGGTATCGCCCCTATGTACAATAAAGACTTCTTTATTAAGCAAGCTCAGAAATTCGGTAAAAAGCAACGCATGGTTGTTGCAGCAGCTCACGATGACGCAACACTAGACGCAGCGAATAATGCATTTAAAGAAGGCATGGCTGACGTCATCCTTGTTGGTGAACGTGCGTTAATCAATGCAGCCGCTGAGAAAGCGAACGTTGACTTGGCTAATTTCGAAATCATTGAAGCTGACGGCCTTGAAGCAACAGCTGCTGCTGCGGTAACCGCAATTGCTGAAGGCAAAGGCGACTTATTAATGAAGGGTCTCATTGACACTTCAATCCTTCTGAAAGAAGTACTTAAAAAAGAACACGGTCTACGTACTGGTAACGTTCTTAGCCACGCAGGCGTACTTTTCAAAGAAGGTGGCGATAGCTTCCACGTATTTACTGACGCTGCAATGAACATTGCTCCTACGCTTGAGCAAAAGAAAGGCATCATTAAAAACGCCGTTCAACTTGCGCACTCTGTTGGTATCGAAGAGCCAAAAGTAGCGAACCTATGTGCGAAAGAAAAGCCATACGACAAAATGCCAGCCACGATGGACGCCGCTGAACTTCAAAAGATGAACCAGAATGGTGAAATTGAAGGCTGTATCGTTTCAGGCCCTATCTCTCTCGATATCGCAATATCTCAGTATGCAGCAAACCTAAAAGGTTGTACCGATGCAGTTGCTGGTCAAGCTGACATCCTAATGGTTCCAAACATCGAAGTAGGCAACGTGTTTGCTAAAGCACTTCAGTACATGGCTGGTTTCAGCATGGCGGGTGTTTTACTTGGTGCTCGTATCCCAGTTGTTCTTGTTTCTCGTGCAGACGGTGAAGCTGAGAAAACCGTTTCTATCGCGCTAGCGTGTTCTGTTGCTGCTCTAAGCCAACAGAAAGAAGCTGCAGAAGTCTCTGCGTAATTACAAATAGAAAGTCACTAATTCAGGTTAACGAAGAAATGAAAATTCTAGCTATCAACCCAGGTTCTACCTCTACAAAGATCGGTGTTTTCGAAGGCACTACTGAGCTTTTCGAAAAAACGCTACGTCACAGCGCTGAAGAATTGGCGCCATTTGGTGCAGTGGTTGCTCACCAAAAAGCGTTCCGTAAAGAAGCGATTCTAGCGGCGCTTGAGGAAGCGGGTGTTCAAGGTTCTGAGCTTGCAGCTGTAGCATGTCGTGGTGGCGTACTTAAGCCAATCGCTGGCGGTACTTACAAAGTTGAAGACGCAGTAATCGCAGACCTTCTTGAAGCACAAATCCAACATCCAGCGAGCCTAGCGGCGATCATTGGTAAAGAGATTGCTGACGAGAACGGTATCGACGCGTTCTTCACAGATGCGCCGGTTACTTACGAGCTATCTGAACTGGCTTCTTTCTCTGGCCACAAAGCGATTAAGCGTAAGGGTCGTTTCCACGCGCTTAACCAAAAAGCTATCGCTCGTCAGTTCGCTGAAGAGCAAGGTAAGAAGTACGAAGACGTAAACGTCATCGTATGTCACATGGGTGGCGGTATCACTGTTGGCGCTCACATGGGCGGCCAAACTGTTGACGTAAACGACGCAGTTTCTGAAGGTCCTTTCACTCCAGAGCGTTGTGGTGATCTTCCTACTCGTGAGCTTATCGACCTTTGTTTCAGCGGCGAGTACTCGCATGCAGACATGAAAGCATTCATCCAAGGTAAAGGCGGCGCATTCAGCTACACAGGTAGCATCGACATGCGTGAAATCGAAGAGAAAGCAGAAGCTGGCGATGCTGAGTTCAAGCTAGTGACTGACGCAATGGCTTACCAAGTATCTAAGCAAATCGCTTCTATGGGTGCCGTGTTCGGTGGCGAAGCTATCGACGGTATCTTGCTAACTGGCGGTATTGCTTACAGCAAATACATCACGGCTGAAATTGCTAAGCGCGTTTCATTCGTAGCTCCAGTTAAAACGTACCCAGGTGAAGTAGAGCTAGAAGCGCTTGTACTTGGTACGTTGCGCGTAGTGAACGGCGAAGAAGCTGCTCAAACTTATGCGTAATAAAACTTACGCTTAATAAGAACTGACGCTTGATTAAATGGCGACGCTTAATTGAATAGCGACGCCTAACGAAATAAAGATTAGAGCAGGCTCTAGTGCCTGCTCTGCGAAAGTGGACAACCACTTAATACTTTACAGAGGTAATAAACATGTCTTTTGATATCGATAATGCACAAGGTGTATTCACAACTGTTGAAGCTGCAATCGCTGCAACTCACAAAGCTCAAGTAGAATTCTACGCAACGTCTACTAAAGAAGGTCGTGAAGCGATCCTGACTGCTATGCGTGGCGCGGTTCTAGCTAAAGCTGAAGACTTCGCAAAAATGGTTCGTGAAGAAACGAAACTTGGCCGTGTTGAAGACAAAATTGCTAAGCACCAACTGACTGCTGCTAAAACTCCAGGTACTGAAGTTCTAGAAACTAAAGTATGGTCTGGCGATAACGGTATCTCTCTAGAAGAGCGTGCACCATACGGTGTTATCGGCGCAGTTACTCCTGTAACTAACCCTACTGAAACTATCGTTAACAACGCTATCTCTATGCTAGCATCTGGTAACGCAGTAACGTTTAACGTTCACCCATCTTCAAAAGTTGTTTCTGCTATCATGATCGATCTTCTAAACAAGACTATCGTTGAAGCAGGCGGCCCAGCTAACCTAATCACTATGGTTAAAGAGCCGACTCTAGAAACGCTTAACGAAATCGCTAAATCTCCACTAATCAACATGCTTGTTGGTACTGGTGGCCCAGGTCTAGTTAAAGCTATCCTACAATCTGGTAAAAAAGGCATCGGCGCTGGCGCTGGTAACCCACCAGTAATCGTAGACGCTTCTGCTAACCTAGACCTAGCAGCGGCTGGCGTATACGGCGGCGCATCTTTCGATAACAACCTACTTTGTATCGGTGAGAAAGAAGTATTTGTTGAAGACGCAGTGGCTGACGAGTTCCTAGCTAAGCTAGAAGCGACTGGCGCATACGTGCTTTCTGCTGAAGAAGCTGAGAAGCTAACAGCACAAATCCTTACTATGGACGAAATTGACGGTGCTAAGCCTTGTACTGCTCAAGAAATCGCTCGCGTATGGCACCCAGTTAAGCAACACGTTGGTCAAGACGCTGGTGAAATCCTGAAGTCTATCGGTGTTGAATCTGATACACGTCTAGCGGTAATGGTTGTTGAGAACGATCACCCACTAGTACACGTTGAGCAAATGATGCCAGTACTTCCAGTGGTTCGTTGTGCAAACATCGAAGAAGCCATTGAGCGTGCAGTAGCAGCAGAGCGTGGCAACAAGCACTCTTCTTGCATCTACTCTGGTAACATTGAGAACGTGACTAAGTTTGGTCGTGCAATCAACACAACTATCTTCGCTCACAACGGCCCAACACTATCTGGTGTAGGTTACAACGCTGAAGGTACTTCAACGTTCACAATCGCTGGTCCTACTGGTGAAGGCATCACGAACGCACTGTCTTACACACGTGCACGTCGTTTTGCTATCGCTCAAGGCGGTCTACGCATCGTTTAATCAATTTACCCCGATTGATGACAACGAAAAAGCCGAAGCATATTGCTTCGGCTTTTTTTTTGTTGTATTTCCCATGCTAATTAATGTCTGCCCTGTCCTGAAATGTGATTACACATTGAGGATGAACTGGGAACCTAAAATAAATCGTAAATGCTTTCCTCTATCCCATCAATAAGTGACTGGCGAGTTTCAACCGCGTGGTCATTGGGACGAGACATTTCACCAAAACTTTCAAAATACATTCCGTTCGGATGTTTCACGACGACAAGGTGTTCTTGTCTGAGTTCATGCTTGACCAGTGTCTCCGGAATAATGGCCCATCCAAGATTATCAACGACCGCTTCTAGCACTTCTTGGTGGTTCGAAAAGCTGATTGTGCTGCTTGAAATAGGACGGAAATCCTCATGAATCTCTTCAAACAAGTGTGATAACACAATTTGTCGGTGTGCACTGATGTCGGTCGACGTCACGCTCGTTGATTGCGCTAATGGATGCTTCGGTGAACATACCGCCATCATGCGGATTCTGTGTAGGGAGCGCACCTTGATCTGAGGGTCATCACCTGAGCTAAAAACAAGTCCATAGCCTAGATCAACGTGTCCTTCTTTAACCAGTGTCGGTATATCCGCGCTGGAAGCCTTAATCACGGTGAGTGAGAGGTGAGGGAAGTTGTCGGATAGCGCGACCAGTTGTTGACGCCAAAACGAGGAAGGGAGCGTGTCATCATACGCGATGCGTATTTTATCACTGTCACCTTGGCGAAATTGCTCTGCTTTAGAGTAGAGGCTTTCAGCCATATTTAATATGTTTTTACAGTCGGTGAGTAGGGCACCGCCAGCTTCGTTCAGCACTAACCTATTGCGTGTACGCTCAAACAATTCGACACCAAGCTCATCTTCTAAGCTAGACAGCGCCATGCTAAGCGACGTACGAGTTTTGCCCATGATATTGGCAACCTTGGTTAAAGAACCGTGTTCCGCAGTAAGCGTAAATACACGTAATTTTGTCAGGTTCATGAGGTAGGCTCCGTTCTTAAATGAAGGGACATTTCTTAATCGCTGCTATTATTTTTATCGTTGTACTTAGAGTATAGCAATGTTGGCACTGAGTGAAGCGTTATATTGGCACTGGTGCGCAGACCCTATATCACTTTATTTATAGAGTGATTAAGATGAATTTGATTAATAAGCATAGTAACTACGTGGTTTTATTTTCGATATTGAGAATAGTAATAAACACCGAATTATAAATTTCAATCATGAATTGTTACGCTTTTCTATAACTAGTAAAAATGGATTTTTTTACGGTTTAATTCTATCTATCCACTATTAATGACGATGTATCTACTAATAGTGATTTACCTACGGGGTCTGTAATATGTTGAAAAAACTTGGCTTAGAAGGTTGGTTCTCAGCACACTTTGCATATGGCATAGTTCAAATCGTATTTATACCAATGATGGTGCCATCTTTTATTCTTGCTCGCACGGGAAGTGCGACTCAAGCCGGTCTTGCAATGGGCCTATTTGGTATTGCAGGGCTTCTAGCGCCCTTAATTGGTATTATGGCCGATAAATTTAAAGCGCACCGATTAACACAAGCGTTAGGGCTTATTGCTTATATGCTTGCTGGCGCATGTTTCGTCATTGCCGGGGACAATTTTACCACAATGGCGATTGGGTCGGTATTGTTTGGTGCGGGCTCCGCGATTATGCTCATGCTTAATCCTGTCTTCATTACTTTTGCTGGGCATGACACTAAAACAGAGGCCATGAAGTTGGGGCGAATGTCCCAAGTGTTGATCGTCGGCTCTTTGCTGTCGGGCATTGCCTTAGCCGCAGTCACGGAGGCCGGTTGGACCTATGAAGCACGCTTTATTGCCATGATAGTCGCGGTAGCCATTCTATTTGTTATCACGATCACAACCAACAAGAAAGCCGCACAGCGTATCATAGATAATGCCGATGCTATGGCGGCGGCAGCACAAGAAGAGTCCGCTCCGAAGACTGGTCTTTTTAAAGTGCTGTTCTCTAATTTTGGCCTCTTTTTGGTGGCGGTAGGGATTCTTTGTGCAGGTCAAGGTGCATTCCAAGCCCAGTATCCAAACCTAATGGAGAATGGTTATGGTGTGGCGCAGTCTTTATCTGCGGCGACGTTGTCAGTTGCGGCAGTCTTGGGCCTGTTTGTTCTTGTATTAGCTGAAAAGTTTGTCGCGAAGTATGGCGCCATCAGCTTGTTTAAACTTTGTGCATTAATTTCGATTGCTGTCGTTGCCGTGCTTTATTTTATTGCTGAGGCTGCCATGGTGTTGCCATATGTGATTCCGTTGGCACTTGTGCTTGTGTATCTCCAGGGCATTACTATTACAGATATGATTTCTCCTGCGATTGCTGCACGTTTGACCTTAGTTGGTGGAGGGTATACGCAAGGCCTAATGATGTTCTTCATCTCGCTTGGATTTGGGTTGGGAAGCGTAGTGAGTGGTGTGGCCGTTGACGGGTATGGATGGTCAGCATTACCGCTGTCGATTCTTGGCTTAACGGTGATTTCTTATGTTTGTATTCTTGTGGTTGCCCATAAACAAAAGAAGCAACTTGGCAAGGTGCCAGTAAGTAACGAAGCCACAGTGTAGATTCAGTGTTTAGCGAAAAAGAGCCCGGTGTTTGAACTGACCCCCAGTCGTTTGCCAGGCTCTTTTTTTTGGGGCAAACCTAAATGTTGAGGGTTACAGAAGTGTTGATAATGTAAGGGTGCGGTGGGGGTTGGAGATGAATCGTTATGATTTCGTTATCGACACTCAAGGTAACATACTGTGTGAAATAAGTGGTTCCCCCGTGTTACTTATATGGCCGAGAAAGCTCGTTATAATCGCCTCATTTAGAAAATTGGTCGCTGTAATAAAGCGAACCTAACTTTTATTGTTCGCCTTTTACTCGTGGTATTCATTCTCTTGAAATAGGCGAGAGCAATTATATTAGAGGTCGTCACATGTTGAAAAAACTTGGTCTAGAAGGGTGGTTCTCTGCCCACTTTGCATACGGTATTGTTCAGATCGTATTTATTCCAATTATGTTGCCATCATTTATTCTGGCCCGAACGGGCAGTGCGACTCAAGCCGGCCTCGCGATGGGATTATTTGGCTTAGCCGGACTCTTTGCTCCGTTGATCGGTATTTTAGCGGACAAATTTAAGGCACATCGATTGGCCCAAGGTTTGGGCTTGGTATCGTACTTGCTCGCAGGCGCATTTTTTCTTGTAGCAGGCCAGGCGTTTATTTTTATGGCAATCGGTTCGGTTCTTTTCGGAACCGGTTCTGCAATTTTGCTGATGCTTAACCCCGTATTTATTACATTTGCAGGCTATGATGAAAAAACAGAAGCGATGAAGCTAGGCCGAATGGCTCAGACTCTGATCTTTGGTTCATTATTGGCAGGGGTCGCGTTAGCGGCGGTAACGGGGATGGGCTGGAGCTATGAAGCACGGTTTATCGCTATGATGGTGTTGGTTGCGGTACTGCTGGTTGTGACGATGATGACCAACAAAAAAGCAGCGCAGCGTATTGTCGATAATGCTGAAATGGTTGCTCAAAACAATAGCGACGAAAGCGCGGAAAAAGTGAGTATGACCAAGGTTTTGTTTTCCAACTTTGGCCTTTTCCTATTAGCCGTTGGTCTTTTATGTGCAGGCCAAGGCGCGTTTCAAGCTCAGTATCCTAACTTGATGGAAAATGCTTATGATGTTGTTCAGTCAATGTCAGCCGCGAATCTATCCATTGCTTCCGTGTTAGGTTTATTTGTGCTGGTGGGAGCGGAGAAATACGTGACTAAATTTGGTGCGTTAAGTTTGTTTAAGCTGAGCACGGTTGCTTCTATTATTGTGATGGCTGGTCTGTATTTCATTGCTGAGTCGGGATTATCACTTGGCTTTATTATTCCTCTTGGATTGGTCTTAATTTATCTTCAAGGTATTACCGTGACTGATATGATCTCTCCTGCTATTGCTGCTCGCCTGACGTTTGTAGGTGGTGGTTTTACACAAGGTCTGATGATGTTCTTTATCTCACTTGGTTTTGGCTTAGGCAGTGTTATCAGTGGTATCGCTATTGATGGTTGGGGCTGGGCTGCGCTTCCTTTTGCTATTTTGGCGCTGACGATTGCAGCGTATATTTGCATACTTATTGTTGGTGCAAAGCATAAAATGACAGCAAAACTTGAACAGTAGATGGCAATTGTTGTTTAAGACAAACTGAATAAAAAAGCTTGGTAATACCAAGCTTTTTTATTGTTCTAAATGACCCGTCCTAAATAAGCTTAAGAGAGAGTGCCGTGCTCATCTACACCACCGGCTCCTTTGAACCACACGCTAAGATAATGTTTAAGTTCTTTTAGCTCATCTGGGCCAATAAGTGCCAGACCAAGATCTTCCGCGCGTGTAATATCGTTATGGCGTAACGGTCGAAAGCTCACCAGCATGGCGCGAGCTTGCAATCCACCGAGCAAATCACGTAGCGATTCAAGCTTATACAGGGTATCGTCACCGTCATCGCGCATCCCTTTCGTCTTACATTCTATGATGTGCAGTTTGTTGTTAACGACGGAGGCGACATCGAGCTCATTTCTTACTTCCCGCTCTCCAAGTTGGCGATAGACCTGAACGTTGAGCGAACGATCTTGAATTGTCGGCATATCATCTTGGATTTGTCTAACGGTACTGTGAACCAGATTTTCTAACCATTCACCGTTTGAAAAACGTCTCGCGTCTTCACTGATAAAGGTTAAGGTACCGTTGCTGTACGAGGCGATCTCTAGATCAACAAGATCGCTTATTAACATATTAAGTTCGCGGTAGCCTTGTTGTTTATCAGACAGTTCAACGTCTAGCCTTTGTTCTTTTCGACACGTTGTTGCGAGATAATTCAGCGTCGCAAGGCCAGGGCCTAACTCGAGTGCATTTCCTGCCCAACGCTCGCCGAGTGCATACAGCTTTTTATCAAGTTGTGGTGGAATGTCATACTCGGTAAATTCAGCACGTGCGCCAAACACCGTAAGGTAATCTTTAATCGTAATGTGGTCTTGCACCTGTGCATCTTCAGCACCTTCTGGGTACAACCAACACATTCTGTCACTACTTGGCTCTACTACAAATATAGGCCAATGAAAGGTTCTAAATACTTCATACACTGACAGCAATCGATGTCTCAAACCACAGCTGGCATTAAGTTTTACTTCGACGTTTTTGTCTTTTAGTGTTTTTGCCAATTCCAGCACGGTTTGCTTAATGGCAGAAGTGTTCGCAATGTTTGGGATCTCAAAGAATTCGGACGTAATGTCGCGTTGTTGCAGCACTGAGCTTAGCCGTTCAAACATACCAAATTGAGTTTCATCACCAATAAAGATGATGTGCCTACTTACCGTTCGATCATCAAGAAGTGGGGTGACAAGACGAATTGGGTCTTTGTCAATAATACCAACATGAACAGCCATAATGTTTCCTTCAACGTTTGGCTTGCTGAAAGAAGTGGGGGAGATGACAGGTAAGTCATTAAAAAGTGGAGCAAGCCATTCTCAAGATATAACGCCGCTTCACATAAAAAACAAGAGCAGGCTGTTAGGAAAGCCTGCTCTTGGACAATATTTAACGAGTTTCTTACGTTAATTGTATTATTTTTGCTCACTTCCCCCCTTTTTCTTATTCTGGCGGGTATGAGGCTTACACTCTAGCAAAGGGGTTAAGTGCTACAGTTTGAAGCGATGAACTAGCTCTCCTTGCTGATTTGCTAGGCTGGTTAGGCTTTCACTTGTTGAGGCAATCTCTGACATTGCCTGGTAGCTTTCATCGGCAATGTGATTGATCTCTTCAATGTTTTTGGCAATGTCTGCTGTGGTTTCACTTTGTTCAGCGGCAGCCTGAGAAATATGTGTGCTCATCTGGCTAATTTCGATGATCAATGCTTGAATTTCTTCCATTGCGCCATTAGCACTCGAGGCCTGTTCAACAGATTGCTCCATGTCTTGCATGCAACTTTCAATCACCTTACCGGCACTTTTTGAGCTGCTTTGCAGGTTACTGATCATGGTCTCGATTTCGCTTGTCGATTCTGTGGTCCGTTGCGCTAACACTCGTACTTCGTCAGCGACGACCGCGAACCCTCTACCTTGTTCACCCGCACGAGCCGCCTCTATGGCCGCATTCAGCGCAAGAAGGTTAGTCTGCTCAGCAATGTTGCGAATAACATCGAGAATACTGCCAATATGGCTACTCATTTTTTGCAGCTCGCCCACCGCTTCTACCGATTCATTGAGGCGCACTTCAAGTTGATTGATTGTGCTGATATTGGTGCTCATGATATGGCGGCCGGACTCAGACGCAGTTTCAACTTGATGCACTTTCTCTAGTGAGCTTTGGGCACTGTTGGCAACTTCTTGTACAGAATGCGACATTTCGGTCATGGCCGTCGCAACATTAGCGGTTTGCTCGCGCTGAGAGCTTAGTTTTGTCTGCGCTGTCGTTGAGGTACTTTGGTTGTTACTGGCGGTTTGTGTCAAGTTATCAGAAGCATCGTTTAACCGAACAAGGACATTATGTAAGCTGTCAGCAAGGGTATTAATATGGTTACCCAAGCGGCGGAATTCATTATTGTATTTGATATCAATGCGCTGTGTCATGTCACCTTCGGTCAGGCTTTCCAGTGCTTTTAACGTGCTGTTTAGCGGTTGACGTACACTTTGAGCAATGTGATAGCCTACACCGATCGCGATGACGCTCACCAACATACCAATACCGATGGCTTTTAAGACACCTTCGTCATAAATGGTACCTGCATCAGCAAGAGAGCGATTGAGGTTGGCGGTTGCCGTTTCAGTAAATCCGTTGAGTGTGGCCATCGCACCATCGACTTCTTGAGCGAGGTTTTCGATATTTTGATACAAAGCGGTACGAGCGATGAGGTAGTTGTTGTGTTGATCAAGCACGCCACCTTTTTGACCGACGTCTTTAGTAAATTGTTCGACAGATTCATCAAACACTTTCTTTAGCTCCGGCATTTGCGTAACTAAGCCTCGGTAAGCGTAGTTGAGGTGAGTTACCGCTTTTCGGTTTTTATCGACGGCTTCTTGCACAAATTGAGTGTCGTTGCTGGCTAGCGCATCTGAGGTAATGAGTTCCGCATCTTTTAGCTTAATAAAATAGCTTTTTGCCATGACCTTAACGGAGATGCTCGACACGTCATCGACGTATTCTTTCATGCCTACGGATAAGTCGGTATGCAATTTTTGGAAGCGACGCGAAGATTGTTGTACCTGTTCTTGTGCGACAAACATGGATTGATAGTTGTCCATCGCTTCTTGAGCTTCTTGGCTATAACGGGTTTGTACATCTCGTAGTTCACCGATTCTTGCTTCAAGTGCGGGAACGGAAGCACTCGCCTGTTCAAGTTGGTCAAGTACAGAGCCAAATACCGCCATTGACTCCGAAAAGTCCTGACGTCTCATGGTCATGCGTTCTTCATTTTGAGTGGTCAAAAAGTCTTTAAACGATTTGTCTGCAGAGAGCAGTTCAACACTCGTTTGATTAGATAAAGAAACCAAGGGCAGTGAGGTTTTTGAGACGGTACCAAAGTATTGATAAATCTGGCTCATCCCGTTGAGCATGATGGCAATGGTGATGACAAATAGGATGACGATGAGAGTGAATCCCGCGTACATCCGCCTTACAACTGAACCTTGCATACCTGTTCCTTCTTCTATGTTGTGCAGCGATATAAAATAAACAACCTTGGACGCGTTACCCTACCGGCTGACAAAGTAAAAGTGTTGCATTGTCATTGGCCACGTAATGTTTTTGGGTACTTGTCTCTTTGTCTCTTTGTCTCTAATTTCTTTATCGTTAGAAATAACAAAAACTGAAATATAAATGAGATGCGGTGCTACGTTTTATGACGCATACTGCAAAAATATAAGAAAGTACTGAAATTCAAATGCTAAATTGTCCATTCGATTAATAAGTGTGCGAAGTCATTGAGCGTGAATCATAATAAAAACAGTTGCCTATCGAATCGCTTAAAATTGTGATCAGACGGCCCTTAGTGCATACTTCACGGTAACGGCAACAATAATATGCCGACTCTCATTAAACCGTAATCAATTCGGAGCGTCTTCATGGCTGAAGAAACCATTTTTAGTAAGATCATTCGTAAAGAAATCCCAGCAGATGTTGTCTATCAAGATGAACTCGTCACGGCTTTTCGTGACATTAATCCCCGCGCGCCAAGCCATGTGCTGATCATACCGAACAAGCTTATTGCAACAGTCAATGACGTGGTTGCTGATGATGAAGCGATGATGGGGCGTATGTTTACCGTGGCTCGAAAAATCGCTGAAGAAGAGGGGATTGCCGAGGATGGCTATCGCCTTATCGTTAACTGCAACGCGCACGGTGGGCAAGAGGTGTACCACATTCATATGCATCTAGTGGGCGGTCGACCTTTGGGCCCATTGCTAATGAGCTAACAGCGCCTTTACCGATAGCGGTACTGGTTACTTTGGTTCGCAAAAGTAACCAGTACTTTGTAATACTTAAATTCATTTGATGTGTCTATGCTAAAACGTCGTGTTAAACACACCTTGGTCGCTTTCCTATCTCTCAGTGTTACCGCTTGTGCTGGCCTGACAGCCGGTAATTTGTTCAGCCATTATTCGCAACAAAATGCCACCGTTTATCAAGCAGTAAAAAATGGACAGTACCAACAAGCTCAATCTGCGTTACCACCAGAGCCTGTTGCCGGTGACATCTTAGATAATCTAGAAAAAGGGCGTGTCGAATTTTTAGGTCAAGCTTATCCTGAGAGTAAATTGGCCTTAGAGGTCAGTGACAAAGCGGTACGAGTGCAACAAGATAAAGCATTGTTGTCTATTTCTGATGCGGCGACAAGCGTCGGAGCATTGGCCGTAAACGACAATATTACCGAGTATGTTCCTCCTGATTATGAGCTTGGTTTTTTACATCTTTACCTTGGTTTAAACTACATCCAAAAGAATGATCTAGAAGGTGCGCTTGTTGAGGTTCGCAGAGCAAATCAGGTTCAAGAGCGAGCGAGACAATCACGAGAGAAAGACCTGAAATCAGCAGAGTCAGAGCTGAAACAAAAAGGAATTTCGCCGAACTTAGGCTCCGTGCTATCACGTTACCCAGACGCGGGCAGTAAACTGCAAGCGGTACAAAATGGCTACCTCCTCTTTCTTTCCGGGTTGCTTTATGAGGCTTCTAACGACCTTAATGGTGCTTATATTGACTATACGCGTGCATTAGCGGTTGCCCCAGATAATAAAGCCGTGATTGACGCTGTTATGCGAGTGGCAAAACGTGCGGGTCGACGACAAGCCTTAGATGAATTGAAAAAACAATATGGTGAGCCAGCGTCGTTAGAGGTGGGTCAAGGACGCGTTATTGTACTTGAAGAGCGTGGTGCAGTCAGTGCGATGCAATCATGGAATTTGTCTTTGCCTGTTTATGACAGTCAAGGTAATACGGCAATATATAGTATTGCCTTGCCTCACTATGTTCCAAGCCCTCAACCGGCGTATCCCGCGGTGACATTAGATGGTAAATCGCTGAAGGGCGATGGGCTTGTCGATGTTAATTTGATGGCGCAGCAGCAGTTGACTGAAAATATGCCAAGCATCTTAGTCCGTCAGGCATTACGTGTGTATGCAAAAGATCAGATTCGTAAAAGTACGGCTAAAGATGATGATGTTGGCAATCTATTGTTTAATGTTTGGAATACACTGACTGAACAACCAGATACGAGAAGCTGGCAGACGCTACCAAGTACCGTCAACAGTTCCAGTAATATCGTCAAGGCAGGCACTCATACCATCATTGTTGATGGGCAAGACTATACTTTTGATGTAAGAGACAAACAAACCACGCTTGTTTGGCTGTCACGCCAGGGTGGCAGTGCCACCATTTGGCATAAACAATTAGGAAGGTTGTAATGAAAAAATGGCTATTGAGTATCGGTGTACTGCTTGTATTAGTAGGCTGTTCATCTAACAATACATCAGGAATCAAGATAGAAGGTCAAACTCAAGCTGTACTGTATGGCGATGAGAGTATGGGCAATAAATTTTCTATTGATGACATTTCAACGATTGATACGAATGGGCACGCCAGAGGTATTGTTAAGCTGGCAAACAAAACATCGGTTGATCAAATTATACAATATCGTTTTTATTGGTACGACGAACAAGGCTTGGAAGTGAATACGAAACAAGCGCCTTGGAAGCGAGCAATTTTACGCGGTGACGAAACGGTCACCCTGTCAGAAGTGTCAGTAAATCCGAATGGTAAAGAATTTCGCGTACAACTGCGCGGAGCAGATGAATAACGTAGCCACCTTTTAATTACTCAGTTGAGTAAGAGTTGGAAAAATTAGCGAGACTAAGGAAAAAACATGAAAAAGAGTATTATTGCTTTGTTGGGGTTGGCCGTCATTTTAGGTGGTTGTTCAAATCAAGTTAGTTATGGTGATTCACAGGCCACTGAAACCACAACGATCGATTTTGGTTCTACCGATTTGCAGAAAATTGCTGGCGATATGGTAGATAGCATGTTGATGTCTGGTTCAGTCTCTGCCATTACAAGGGACTCACGTCCAATCGTTTTCGTTGAACGAATCAAAAATAAAACAACAGAACATATTGATACTGAATCAATTACCGACAGCATTAGTACAAAAATGCTGAACTCAGGTAAATTCCGCTTCGTTGATATGGATCGTGTTGAGTCGGTTCGTGAGCAACTTGATTTCCAAAACAATGATGAGCTAGTCAATCAAAGTACGGCCATTCAGTTTGGTAAAATGGTCGGTGCACAATACATGCTTTATGGCAACCTAAGCAGCATCGTGAAAGAAGCGGGCAGCGATAAAGATGTGTACTACAAGATGACGATGCGTCTTATGGACCTAGAAACGGGTCTTATTGAATGGGCTGATGAGACTGAGATTCGTAAACAAGAATCTCGCTCAGTGTTAGGCTTCTAACATCCAAATTAATTGATGATAGATTGGCAACATGCGCTGCAACTGCAACCAGAGTTGTTGCATGCGCAAACTGTGCTAAATGAAGTGCCCTTAGGGGCACTTCAGCTTTCTGGCGGGTTAACAAACCGTACTTGGAAAATAGCCACTCAAACGAGAGGTTGGGTGGTGTGGCGAGGTCACACCGAAATTAGCGCAGCGTTTGATATTTGCCGAGATAATGAAAAAGCGGTTCTTAACTTGGTATCGCCTTACATCAAGACCAATCAGGTATTAGGTTACAGTGAACACGGCGTGTTGCTTGCTTGGGTTGAAGGTTCTCCCGTATCTGAGGCACTATCTGCACAAGATGTCATTGCTTTGTTAGTGAGGGTGCATACTTGTCATTATCATACCGAGGCCATTCGTCGTTTCGATTACACGCAAAAAGTCGACCATTATTGGCAGCAAATAAAAGAGTGTGAAGAAAAATCACGCTATAGCACGCTCTATCAGAAATTGAGGTTACCTCCCTCGCTAATGAGCCACCCATCGGCACTTTGCCATTTCGACTTTGGTCATCACAATTTAGTCAACACCAGTACGCTTAACGGTGGTGGTATCATTTGCGATGATAATGCGATCGCTGTGATTGATTGGGAATATGCAGCGATCGCTGACCCACGACTTGATCTTGTTCTTACACTTGATATGTTGGGAATGAACCATGAGGAAGGGCTTGAATTGTACATGCGTGAGCAGAGGCGTTTAATCCGAAACACACGGCAACAACGCTCCCAAGCTCTCGATTTACAAGCACACGATTTACAAGCGCCTGATTTGCAAAGACTCGATTTACAGGATCTAGACTTACAAGAGCGCTGCTTTCAAGACTCAAGCTTTCAAGCACAATGGCGTCATGATATGCGAGTGTGGTCTGATCATGCTCAAATGATGGCACTGCTCTGGTATGTATTGGCTGCTCAGTTGTGGAGTAATGACGATTTTTTATTCAATGCAGAGCATATTTATCGCCGATTATGCAGAAGTGATCACTGTTTGTCGTTTCTCTCTGATTAATACATAGAAATTCACTTTTAAAATACGTTGGGCGTGGTAAATTTAAAAAATGCGTACCATATAGGAATAATTGAGAGGTACTATGATTATCTATCTTCACGGCTATGACTCGAGTAGCCCGGGCAACCACGAAAAAATATTACAGCTACAGTTCATCGATGATGATGTCCGTTTCGTAAATTACAGCACATTGCATCCTAAGCATGACATGCAGCATTTGCTTAAAGAAGTCCATAAACTGATTGAGCAATCTGACGACAAAGCACCCTTAATCTGTGGTGTGGGGCTTGGGGGGTTTTGGGCTGAGCGCATTGGTTTTTTATGTGGCATAAAACAGGTGATTTTCAATCCTAACTTGCGTCCTCAACTCAATATGCAAGGAAGAATCGATCGTCCAGAAGAATATGAAGACATTGCAACCAAGTGTGTTGATGAATTCCGTGCTAAGAATGGCAGCCAATGTTTGGTCATTTTGTCTCGCAATGATGAGATTCATGACAATCAAAAAACGGCCGATGCACTAGGCGGTTTCTACGATGTCATCTGGGACGAAATAGAACCTCATAAATTCAAAAAAATCTCGCAGCATTTACAGGCAATGAAAGCCTTTAAAGGGGCATAGCCTGATATTTGCTTCTCAGGCGTGAGATGTGCAATCGATATAAGCAGCGTTTTTCGCTGCTTTTTTTTGTCTGTTGTCTGGCATTTTTCTCTGTTCGATGGCGTATTTGTTGATTAATAACTCAACAAACGATCTGTGATCTGAAAAATAATTCCATTCATTAGTTGCGGTCATTAATTTGCTCTATATAATAAATCCACTCCACATTTGTTGATAAATATCAAAAAAAGTTTAGAGCAAGAAGAAAACTTGCCCCGAGATGTTCAAGATCATAATTTTTTGGACGAAAACGTGACGTTAAGCAGCTGCTGTACCGATTTAGGGTCGCTGAAGACCCAGAGCAATTCGCTCATAATGAAAGAATTTTTAGTGGTTTGAGTTACTCGAGCTACACCCCATTTTTTCACTTTTTAGAGGATAGCCATTTTGACAAATATTGTCGTAGTAGGCGGAGGCGCTGGCGGGTTAGAGCTTGCGACTAAATTAGGTCGTACACTTGGAAGAAAGAAAAGAGCGAATATCACGCTTGTTGATCGTAAAGCGAGCCACTTGTGGAAGCCGCTGTTACACGAGGTCGCAACCGGTTCGTTAGATGAAGGCGTTGATGCGTTGAGCTACCGAGCTCACGCAAAAAATCATCATTTTGATTTTCAAATGGGTAGCTTGAAAGCTATCAACCGCGAAAAAAAGTGTATTGAACTTAGCGAACTTAAAGACGAACAGGGCTCGTTGTTAATGCCTGCTCGTGATATTGATTATGACATCCTCGTGTTGGCAATTGGCTCGACTTCCAATGATTTCAACACTCCAGGGGTACGTGATAACTGCATTTTCTTGGATAGCCCAGAGCAAGCTCACCGCTTCCGCACCGAAATGAACAACGAATTTTTAAAACTGCACGCTAAAAGTGGCCAGGGTACCGTCGATATTGCCATTGTTGGAGCGGGCGCTACGGGTGTTGAGCTGTCAGCTGAGTTGCATAACGCAGTGAAAGAGTTGCGCACTTATGGCTTCGGTGATTTAGACTCAAGTAAGCTTAATGTAAACCTCGTTGAGGCGGGAGAGCGCATACTCCCTGCATTACCTCCTAGAATCTCCTCTGCGGCGCACTCCGAGCTTACTAAGCTTGGTGTAACGGTTCGTACTTCTACAATGGTGACTCAGGCAGACGCAGACGGTCTAACGACAAAAGATGGTGAGCGTATACCTGCACAAATTATGGTGTGGGCTGCTGGTATCAAAGCGCCTGATTTCATGAAAGATATCGCAGGCTTAGAGACCAATCGTATTAACCAGCTGGTCGTCAAAAACACGTTACAAACCACTCGCGATGATGACATTTTTGTTATTGGTGATTTAGCGCAATGCACCCAAGCGGATGGGTCATTTGTACCGCCGCGTGCACAAGCGGCGCACCAAATGGCGAGCAGAGCATTTAGTAACGTTGTAGCGAAGCTGTCAAACCGTGACCTCAAAGCTTATGAATATAGCGATCACGGTTCACTGGTTTCATTGAGCCGTTTCTCGACAGTGGGTAGCTTGATGGGTAACTTGACGAAAGGCTCTATGATGGTAGAAGGGCGTATTGCTCGCGTTGTCTATATCTCGCTTTATCGAATGCACCAAGTGGCGCTGCATGGTGTGGTGAAAACTGGGCTTATGATGCTTGTTGGCCGAATCAACCGAGTGTTGAGACCGAATCTTAAGCTTCACTAATCAAGCTCATAAATTTAGCGGTGCTGTCGTGGTCAACACGTTTCGGAACCCTGAATAAGTCAGATGATTGAATAAGGCACCCATTTGGGTGCCTTATTTTTTTGGTGGTACTAGAGAATAAACGAGTCCGGTTTTAGGCTGTCCATTAAAAATGAATCGGTTTTCGGCCTGGCACTCATAGCTCGCACCAATACGTATTGCTAAATCTTGGCTGGGTTGGTTGTTTGGGTCACACACTATTTCTAATCGCGTGAGTAATAAACTGACAAAACTAAACTCGCCTAATGCTTCAAGTCCTTCTTTGGCATAGCCTTGGGATTGCGCTGAATCGGCCAACCAATAGCCCAAGCTGCCCATATTAAAGGTGTGATAGAACTCATTGAGTGCCACCATGCCCACGAATGAACCCGAATCTCTTTCAAAAAGTCCAAACCCGAACGATTGAGCTTTAATCCAATTGACTCTTGTCGCCCCAATAAAGTCTTGCGCTTCTTGAGTACTAAAACCAGCGTGACACCAATCAATCCAACGGTGCAGTGATGGTGAATGACGAATGGCATGAGCGACCTCTATTGCGTCCTCTTGTGTGAGTAAGCGTAAGCACAATCTAGGGGTATAGATACAATAATTGGTGTTCATAGTGTGGGGTGTCGATTGATGACGATAGACATAGCGGGCTGAATATCGTGTGATGCGAGATAAAGAAAAGGCCCATATTTGGGCCTCTTACTAGTTAGCAACTCTTCTTACTTGAATGATCATCCCTAATAGAGGGTGATCTAAGTAGTGAGTTTCGTTACTGCGCATGCGTCGCTTTTGATCGAGGCGATAGTTTTTCAAAAAGGTTTGCACCTCGGTCTGTACTTCGACTTCTTGCAGGTTACCTGCGATGACATTATTGTCTGGCTCTGAAGCATCGCCAGTTGTCAGTGGAGCCATCAGTTCGGCATCACTCTCTTGAATAGGGGTAGGGCCCGCTATCACGACTTCTTTACTGCTTGGCGATTTTAAATCGAGTTGGGCTTCTGCGTACAAGTAGTGCTGAACGTAGATTTGCAGTTTGCCATCAAGTTCATAAAGCGGTTTATCGATCGCCACTTCTGTGACGCCGTCAACGGGAGAAGACTGATTGTCATTACTGCCTTTCACGCTGCCGTTGGTGTTGAACGTCGAAGAATAGTCTTTGCCTGCTCGAATATGAAAACTAGGCGCCGAGGCTTTTCCTTGATCGCCTTGACGCCACGCTTTATGCAAGAGAACAGAGTAACCAGCATGCTTTTTCAGCTTTGCCACTTCGTCATTTAACTGATAGGCGGAATAAGGCAGCATTTTCACACCTTTTGACGCCCGATAATTGGCATCATTCATGGCACCACTGCGTTTAAAGTCGATCTGTGTGAGGTCATTTGGCCAAGACTCATTAACCTTTTCAGGATTCACGGCACGCTTAAAAATGATCACTTCAATATCAAACTGTCGCTGTGCCAAACTTGGCATAGAAACTAATAGGAGCAGCAGTGGGATCAACTTTTTCATTCTTTCTCCATTGATTGACACTATCGTTGTGTTCAACCACATTATATCAACTAATACAGGGTGTTGCCGAGACAATTCCATCACGCGTTACTCAACACCCTTTAGCACGTTGTTGTCTTGATTGGTTTCAATCCTAAATCAACGTTTCGGGCCCTGATTTTTTTCAAATTCTTCCAACATATTATTTAGGAAATTTAGACGCTTGCGACGATCCGTCAAGCTTTCTATGAATTTGAATTTTGTCGGCCCTTCCATGGCAAACTTGTGTGGCTGAGCTTGTAGCAGTTTAACTAAGAAGGCTGGGTCTATGTCAGCATCAGGATAAAATTCGATGTAACCCCCTTTGTCGTGCGCCTCCAGTTTTTTCACTTTTAGTTGAGCCGCACGTAGCTTCATTGCGGAAATGGCCAGCAAGTGTTTGGCTGCATCGGGTAGCAAACCAAATCGGTCAATCAATTCGACTTTTAGTTCACGGAGTTCTTCGTCATCGGCCACACTTGCTATGCGTTTGTACATAGACAGTCGCATATTAACATCTGGTATATAGTCGTCAGGAAGCAAGGCAGGAATGCGTAATTCAACTTCTGTCTGCTCACGCAATAAGTCGTCAAGTGATGGCTCTTTGCCTTCTTTGAGTGCTTCTACGGCTTGTTCTAACATTTCCATATACAAAGAAAAACCAACCGAGTGAATCTGGCCACTTTGCTCGTCGCCCAGTAGTTCACCAGCCCCTCTAATTTCCAGATCGTGCGTGGCAAGCGTAAATCCGGCGCCCAAGTCTTCTAGGGATGCAATTGCATCGAGTCGCTTAATGGCGTCTTTGGTTATCGCTTTAGGGTGTGGCGTGAGTAAGTAAGCATAAGCTTGGTGATGCGAACGTCCAACACGGCCTCGTAATTGGTGTAATTGAGCTAAACCGAGGTTGTCGGCTCGGTCCATAATAATGGTATTGGCGGTCGGAACATCGATACCCGTTTCAATGATTGTCGTACATACGAGCAGATTGAAGCGCTGATGATAGAAATCATTCATAATGCGCTCAAGCTCGCGCTCTCGCATTTGTCCGTGGGCCACGGTGATGCGGGCTTCAGGTATAAGTTTAGCGAGGTCCTCGGCCACCTTATCAATGGTTTCCACTTGGTTGTGCAGAAAGTACACTTGTCCGCCACGCATAATCTCACGCAGAGCGGCTTCACGAACGACGCTGTCATCACGCTCGCGAACAAAGGTCTTAATCGCGAGGCGACGTGCTGGCGGGGTAGCGATAATCGATAAATCTCGCATGCCACTCATTGCCATATTAAGCGTTCGTGGGATAGGCGTGGCGGTTAACGTTAAGATGTCGACGTCGGCGCGCATGGCTTTTACTTTTTCTTTTTGACGAACACCAAATCGGTGTTCTTCATCGACAACCAGTAGGCCAAGATCTCTAAATTTGATCGTGCTTGAAAGCAGCTTATGTGTCCCTACCAGAATGTCGACCTTGCCTTCTTTGACATCCTCTAAAATGAGTTTTTGCTCTTTCGCAGTTTTGAAGCGCGATAACACCTCTACACGAATAGGCAAATTGGCAAATCGGTCACGAAAGTTTTCAAAGTGCTGCTGGGCAAGGAGTGTGGTTGGTACTAATACCGCCACTTGTTTATTGTTGTCGGTTGATAAGAAGGCCGCACGCATCGCCACTTCGGTTTTACCAAAGCCTACATCCCCACATACAAGTCGGTCCATCGCCTTCGCTTGGCACATGTCAGATAGTACCGCATTGATGGCTTGGGCTTGGTCGTCTGTCTCTTCAAACGGGAAGCCGGTTTTGAACGTGGCGTATTGATCTCTATCGAGCACAAACTTATAGCCCGGCTTGAGCTCTCTTTTGGCATAAACGTCAAGCAATTCAGCCGCGACATCGCGTACTCTTTCCGCTGCTTTACGGCGAGCTTTCGTCCAGGCTTCTCCGCCAAGCTTATTGAGCGGTGCTGTGTCTTCTGCGCCACCTGAGTACCGGCCAATGAGGTTCAATGAGGCGACCGGAACGTAGAGCTTGGCTTCGTTTTGATATTCTAGCGTGACGTATTCTGTAGTGATTCCACCAGCTTCAAGGGTTTGAAGCCCGAGGTATCGACCAATCCCGTGGTCCACATGAACAACGGGTTGACCTGGTTTTAATTCCGCAAGATTACGAATAATGGTGTCGCTGTTGACGGACCGTTTTTCTTTTTTCCTGCGTTGCACAACGCGTTCACCAAGCATGTCGCTTTCGCAGACAAGGGCAAATCGTTTTCCTTGGGCAAAGCCGTATTCACATTGACCAATGATAAGACTGAATTTGTCTTTACTGGCAAGGGCTGACGCGAGGCTTTCGTGTTCTTGAGGGCGCAGCTTAATGCGATGCAGTAGTTCAATGAGTGCTTCACGTCTTCCTTCTGATTCAACAGAAAAAATGATCTGGCCTTGGTATTGCTCAGTGAACTGGCGAACCTGTGCCATCGGCTCTTTGAGCTGATGTTGGACTGAGATGTCAGGCAGTGGGCTAATATCGGCGTTTTTTCTGCCTGCCTTGGCGTCAATCGTGTCACTAGACACAATAAGTTGGGCGTGCTGTTTTAGCCCAGTATAAAACTCATCTTTTTGTTGCCATAACGCGGCCGGTGGCAATAGTGGACGAAGAGGATCAACTTTTCTCTGTTCATAACGTTGTGCAACGTCATTGAGGAAATGCTCGATAGAAGCGTCGATATCTCCAACCATAATGAGTTGCGATTCATCATTGACGTACTCGAACAGTGTCTCAGTATGATCGAAGAACAATGGCTGCCAATACTCTATACCAGCCGGCCAAATCCCTTTAGAGACCTGGCTATAGATCGACTCTGGCTCTCTACGTGCTTCAAACTGCTGACGCCAGCGTACGCGAAATTCTTCGATGGCTTCTTTGGTGGTCGGGAACTCATGCGCAGGCAGTAAGCGTATCTCGTTGATGTCTTCCACTGAGCGCTGATTTTCGGGATCAAACGTTCGAATGGTATCAATTTCGTCGTCGAAAAAGTCGATTCGATAAGGCGCATCGCTGCCCATCGGGTATAAATCAAGGATGGAACCGCGACTTGCATATTCACCCGGACCAAAGACTTGCTCAACTTGGCGGTAGCCCGAATTTTCAAGCTGATGGCGTAACTTTTGTAGCGAAAATAAATCACCAACTTTCACCATTAAGGTGTGTTGCAATAAAAAGTCGCGTGGCGTTTGCCTTTGAAGCAACGTGCTGACCGGAATAATGGTGATGCCAGAACTTTGCTGCGGCAGCGTGTAAAGCTTGGCTATTCGCTCAGAGATAATATCTTGATGTGGCGAAAAATTGTCATAAGGCAGGGTTTCCCAATCAGGAAATATACCGACACTATCTGGATAAAACTGCTCAATCTCACCTTGCAGTTTAATCGCCAGCTGCGGGTCTGGAACGACGAGGAGCGTATGACTATTATGTGCTTGTGCGTGTTCACTGATAGCAAGTGCAAGTGAGCCACCAAGTAGGTTGCCCAGATATTTTTTATCGCCCGCACCTGATGGCATGTTTAGGGGGAGTAACGAAGAATTGGTCATAGTGTTTAACTTTTTTCTCGGTCAAGCGAACGCTGTCTTAATAATTTTTGCTGATGGTGCAGCGCGGCTTTAATTAGCATGTCTTGATGGTCTTCAAGAATACGTACGAATGCGAGTGTCATTGAAAATGACGAATCTGTTTGTTGGACGTTGGTGACTTCACCGTAACAATAGATACCAGCAGGTGGCGAATCCAAAAACAGTTTTATGGTGGCTAACTGCCCAAGCTCTAACGGGGCGTTGCTGCTATAAGCTATCTCGCCCGCCCCAAAATGGGTGGTGATTTGACGATACTCTGCGTGGTCTTGCTGAGCAATCATATAGTTGAGCAGGAGGTTCAGTTTGGTATTTTGTTGTTCGATGAGTTCGGCGACGTGTTTTAGGTTTTGTTGTTGCAGTTCGTGTTTAGCGGCGTCGCGTTGTTGATCAAGTTGGCTAAACTCACAGGATGCGACAAACGGGGCAGGGATTTGCGCAAGGTACTCTTCTAAGCTAGGTAACACTGCCCCCACGTCTAGGGGTTCAATGTTTGCTCTAATTGCGCCGTTTACGGTAAAGAAGTCATTCTGTGACATAGATAATTCCTGTTTAATTGTGCTAATTATCTCTGGCTATCACTGAGTTATCAAGAAATTGACCGATCAAATCGTTAAAAGTCTGTCATTTAAAACGAAAATCACATTCAGGGCTACAACCTAAGCGCATTTCTCGTTACATTAGCCTTAGATTTTTTTCTATGGTTGGTGCTATGTTTCACCCATTACCCGTTTTTATCGGATTACGCTATCTGCGAGGTCGTTCAGGCGATCGCTTTAGCCGCTTTGTTTCTTATATGTCTACGGCCGGAATCACGATCGGTGTTTTGTCTTTGGTGACGGTTTTGTCTGTGATGAATGGGTTTGAAGCGCAACTTAAAGGGCGCATTTTAGGTGTATTGCCTCAAGCTGTCATCACACATTCCAGCGGTACGATTTCAATCGACGAGCCACCGCCCAGCTTCTTAGCTGACTTCCCAACAAGTCAGGCTCCGGTTCCTATTGTTCGAAGTGAATCCGTCGTGCAGAGTCACCAAGGGCTTGCTGCTGTCATGATGTTGGGTATTGAGCCTGACAGTGATGATCCCATTCGTCATCGGATGGTGAGTGGCAGTGTTAATCAATTGAAAGCGGGGGAGTATAAGGTCTTACTTGGGCATACCCTTGCGCGCGAATTGGATGTACAAGTCGGGGATAAGATTCGTCTTATGGTCACCAGCGCCAGTCAGTATACGCCGCTTGGTCGCATTCCAAGTCAACGCATGTTTACCATTGCGGGACTTTATAGTACGGGCTCAGATATCGATAGCTCACTGATTGTGACTCATATTACCGATGCCGCCAAATTGATGCGGTTTAAACCGGAAGAGGCGAGTGGTTGGCGATTATTCTTCAATGATCCGTTTGTCGTTTCTGATCTGAGTAAAACGGAACTACCCGAGCAGTGGCAATGGAGCGACTGGCGAGACCAGCGTGGTGAGCTGTTTCAAGCCGTACGAATGGAAAAGAACATGATGGGGTTGATGTTAGGCCTGATCATCGGTGTTGCGGCATTTAACATCATCTCGGCGCTGATCATGGTCGTGATGGAAAAACAGGCAGAAGTGGCAATTTTGAAAACTCAAGGGATGTCTGATAAGCAAGTACTCGCCATTTTCATGGTACAAGGGGCCAGTAGTGGTGCCATCGGTGCCTTGGTCGGTGGCGTATTGGGTGTTTTGATGGCGAATAACCTTAATGCACTACTTGATGCGATGGGGGTTGCTTTGTTTAGTTTTGGTGGTCAGTTGCCGATTTTGGTTAACCCTGCTCAAATTGTTATCGTTGTTGTTGGCGCGGTGTTACTGAGCCTAGTTGCCACATTGTTTCCTTCTTACCGTGCGTCGTCCGTGAAACCAGCTGAGGCTTTAAGATATGAGTAATACATTAATCGCTTGCCATGATATTAGAAAAACGTACCACGATGGCGCGGTCGATACCGAGGTCTTAAAAGGCGTGAGCTTTGAAGTGGCAAAAGGAGAACTGGTGTCGATTATTGGTTCATCTGGATCGGGGAAGTCAACACTGCTGCATGTGTTAGGCGCATTGGATGAAGTGTCGCAAGGTGATGTCGAGTTCTTAGGTCAATCTTTGTTATCTTTAAATGGCAACCAACAAGCTAAGATTCGAAATCAACATCTGGGTTTTGTCTACCAGTTCCACCATCTTCTTAGCGATTTTACGGCGCTTGAGAATGTCGCCATGCCGTTGCTTATCGGTGGTATGAATACCAAGCAGGCGAAAGAAGAAGCGAATGATTTACTCACGCGAGTTGGCTTGAGCCACCGTGTTACGCACCGCCCTTCAGAACTGTCGGGAGGAGAAAGGCAGCGTGTTGCCATTGCTCGCGCATTAGTGAATAAGCCCTCACTTGTCTTGGCGGATGAACCAACGGGCAACCTCGACCACAAGACCGCTTTATCAATTTACGATTTGATGCGAACGTTGAACAAGGAGTACGGCACCGCCTTTTTAGTGGTAACGCATGATAACGAGTTAGCAGAAAAAATGGATAGACAGCTTCATATGCAAGATGGTCTATTGATCGATATAGCGCAGAGTTAAGGAATCAACGTGTCACTATCCTTTTTTATTGGCAAACGATTTAGCCAAGCTAAACAACGAAATCGCATGGTGTCGTTTATATCGATATCGTCGATAGTCGGTATAGCGGTTGGAGTCGCGGTGATTATTGTCGGTTTATCGGCAATGAACGGGTTTGAGCGTGAGTTAAAAAATCGCGTGCTGTCAGTGATCTCTCACGGCGAGTTCGAGGGGGTGAATCAACCTATCGAAAACTGGCAAAAGATCATGGAGACTTCTCTCAATCATACCAGCGTGGAAGCGGCGGCGCCGTATATTCGCATGACAGCATTAGTTGAAAAAGGCAGTCAGCTAAAAGCGGTGGAGGTGAGAGGCGTTGATCCGAAGCTGGAAGAGCAAGTGTCGTCTTTACCAAGCTTTGTGAACAAGCAAAGTTGGCAATCTTTTCGGGCCGGAGAGCAGCAAGCGATTTTGGGTAAAGGCGTGGCGGACCAAGTCAATGCGAAAATTGGTGACTTTGTCACCTTGATGATCCCCTCGACCAGCAATACCAGTAAGGTACAGTCTCCAAGGCGAGTTCGGGTTAAAGTTGCAGGTTTGCTCGAGTTGAATGGGCAGATTGACCATAGCTTGGTGATTGTGCCATTGCAAGATGCTCAGAGCTACGCCCGAATGGGGGATAAAGTCAGCGGCGTTTCGATTAAAGTGGATGACGTCTTTAATGCCCCACTAATTGTGAGACAAGTCGGTAACTCGCTCTCAGAGTATGTCTACCTGAGAAGCTGGAAACAAAAATATGGCTTTTTATATCGTGATATTGAGCTGGTTAGAACGATCATGTACCTAGTTATGGTATTGGTGATTGGCGTGGCTTGCTTCAATATTGTCTCGACGTTGATGATGGCAGTAAAAGACCGTTCTGGTGAGATTGCGATTTTGCGAACGATGGGGGCGTCCGATCGATTGATTCGACGAATCTTTATTTGGCAAGGCGTCTTTTCGGGCGTCGTGGGCAGTATTGTTGGTGGTATAGCGGGTGCTTTATTGGCATTGAATCTTACTCCAACTATCTCGGCCTTAGAAGAGCTTGTGGGTCATCAGTTTTTGTCAGGTGATATTTATTTTGTCGATTTCCTACCGTCTCAGTTGATGTGGAGTGATGTGGCGTTAGTGTCAGGTACGGCTATTGCGCTGAGCTTAATTGCCACCTGGTACCCAGCATCAAAAGCGAGTCAGCTCAATCCTGCTTCGGTACTCAGTGCAAAATAGATACAGGATGGGTTTCGATGGCCTAATTGATGCTTGATTGTTTAAGCGAGAGACAAATAAAAAAGGACCTAGTGGTCCTTTTTTGCTTACTGACATACAGAACGATTTCACACCATCGATACATTGCTCGTATCGTGACTCTCGATCATTGTGCACACCTCAAAGCCGCTCTAATTTAGCGGTTGTCAGCTTAATCTTAGGATGTCCACCAGGCTAGAGCCTCAGTGGTAGTCGCTATGCATTTTCAAGGTACCGCCGCGAGGGTTCGACCCGCTTATATCGGAGTTGACTACCTCAGGGAACGTTGCTGCCAGCTTCTTACTACTGAATAGCGCCATAAGCCACGAATGCCAAAATAGCCGGCAACGGCTGCAAGCGCGCCACAAAGCATGCATCCCAACAAAAAGGGAGGCCCGATTGTAGACATTTGTGCTGCCAGATACTGCCATGAAAGTTCAAAATGAAAGGGTTGTGTCGGTGTGTTCAAACAAAATGCACCCACTTTATAGGCGAAGTAAAACAGCACCGGCATGGTAACGGGGTTACTGATCCAAACTAAAGCCACCGATAACGGCAGATTAACGCCAAATAATATCGCGAGACCAGCGGCCATAATCATTTGACTTGGAAGTGGGACGAAAGCCATAAACAAGCCGACGGCAAATGCGCCCGCGGCAGATCGGCGGTTCAAACACCAAAGATTGGGGTTATAGAGGACATTGCCGAATATTTTCAACGCCTTTTGTTTTTTGATCACTTCGTGATCGGGCATGAAACGTTTAATGAACTTTCTTGGCATAGGAAAACATGACTCTCTTTACAAGCATCACCGTACCTTTGGTTTACACCCTAATATTAGTAAGTGCAACCTTTTGGCCAGTAATGCCGAATATCTATTGGTTGATTCCTTTATCCTTAATCAGTGTCGCCTGGGTGATAAAACGTCGCTTCGTAGCATTAACGGTATTCATCGCACTATCCGTGGCATTAATTCAAGGAAATCTACTTAAGCACCAATCGGGACAGCTTTTTCGATTCGGCACAGATGTTACCATAAAAGCGAACGTTGACAGCTATTTTAAACAAATAAGTCAAGGCTATGAAGTTGACGTCACCATCCTCGAAATAAATGATGAGCCAACTTATCGGCTTAATCGACCGCAAATTAAACTTAGAGTCACGACGCCGATAGAGATTGGTTCAGTGGTGTCAGCTCCCGTTCGTCTAAAGCGAATTGTCGGGCTGTTAAACTCAGTGGGGTATGATAAGGAAAAGCATTATTTTTCAACTGGCATGATTGCCCAAGCGGATATTGCCCCCTCATCACATGTACTCATATCGAGTGCCCGTTATTGGAAATCATTTACCTATCGTCAAATCCAAAAGGCGACAGAAGCAAGTCGTTACCAAGCGTACTACCTGGCCCTCATCTTTGGTGACCGCTCCTTGCTGACGCCGAGAGACTGGGCTCAGCTTCGTGAAAGTGGATTATCACATCTGATGGCGATTTCTGGATTACACGTTGGAATTGTATTTGCTATTGGTGTGCTTCTTGGGCGATGTGTACGAGTTGTGTGTAGCAAGCTATTGAAGCCAGGCGCTTTATTATCGGTGATTCAGGCGTGGGGTGGTGTGACTATTGGCTTTATGCTTGCGGGTGGATATGGTGCGCTTGCCAATTACTCTGTACCCACGGTGAGGGCGCTGTTGATGCTCGTGGTCCTTTACTTTTTTTATGCGAGAAAGGTTAAGACGGACACCATCGTCATTGTGTTGATCAGTTCTAGCGTAGTATTAACCTTGCTTCCGTTTTCATCTGCCAGTATGAGTTTTTGGCTGTCTTATTACGCCGTGACGGCTTTGATTATTTTATCGGTTGGTCACCATGGTCCCGAAAAGAGTGAGAGCCATAAAAGGCACGGGTGGGCGTATTTTCATCTTGGACTAGCCATTTTGTTTTTACCCCTTTTAGTGTTTCTTTTTAATGGGGTATCGCTGGGCAGTTCTTTTTACAACCTCGTATTCGTGCCCTGGTTTACGTTTGTTGTTATCCCAAGTTTGTTAGTCATTACGTTATGTTCTCTTGTCGTGAGTCATAACGGGTTATATGGCGCTGTGATGGATCCGTTATTGTCGGTTGTGGATGTCGCGCTATCTTATTCACATTGGTTTTGGCTTGAGCTTGAGGTGCTTTATGTTTGGCTATTGATGACGTTGATTTGTTTATGGTATTTACGCGTTTGGATGAATGTTCAGGTACTCGTCTGCCTTGGCGTCACTGCTGGAATAACGGTTATAGTATCGGACAAAAAGCCTGGTTTTCAGGTCAATGTCTTGGATATAGGTCACGGGCTTGCGGTGATTATCCAGCAAGGTAAAGAAGCGGTGATATATGATACTGGGATGGAGGTTAACGGGTTTAGCATTGCTGAGCGTGTCATTACGCCGACGTTAACACGATTAGGTATAGACTCCGTTAAAGGCTTGATATTGAGTCACTCAGATAATGATCACGCAGGCGGAGCGCAAGCCCTTATTAATACATGGCCGCTGATCTGGATACGTCGCCCCGATGTGAGCGATCGTGCACGTCCTTGTAAAAAGGGAGAGAAGTGGTACTGGAAGTCTGTAACCTTTGAGGCCTTATGGCCCCCGAAACTCGTGACACGAGCATACAACCCACATTCGTGTGTTGTACTCATGACGTATTATGCCGCGGAGTCAGGGGCCAGCTATCGAGTACTGTTTGCTGGTGATGTTGACAAAATTGGCGAAATCTTATTATTTCGCGACCTGTCTTTGCAGAATATTGATGTGTTAATTGTTCCACATCACGGTAGTAAAACGTCGTCGTCGAGGTTTTTGATGAGCAAAGTGACAGCCAATTATGCGGTCGCCTCGACCCGCTTTGGTGGACGATGGAACTTGCCTAATCCGGCGATTAAAGAAAGCTATCAGCGACGCGGCAGTATTTGGCATGATACTGGATCGGCGGGACAGGTGGTTTATCGATTTAATGGTCAAGAAGTGAGCGCTTCTTCGCTTCGGAGCGATAAGCTTGCGCCTTGGTATAGGCAGATGTTGAGAAGCGGAGTAGAATAAAGGGAAATGAAGAAAAAATGATTGATAAATTATGTCGCTAAATCAAGACGAAACAACGCTGCAAACCTTTAAGCGCTTGTGGATTTATATCCGCAAATACAAAACAGGCTTGACCGTCGCCGTTATCGCCCTCGTGATTAACGCCGCCGCTGATACTTACATGCTTTCTTTGCTTAAACCGCTTCTTGATGAAGGTTTTGGCGACGTTGAATCGAATTTTTTGAAGATTTTGCCGATCATAATACTAGGTATGATGTTTGTGCGAGGTTTGAGCGGTTTTGTATCGACGTATTGCTTGAGCTGGGTATCAGGCAACGTTGTCATGCAGCTGCGTAGGACGATTTTCCGTCACTTTATGCATATGCCTGTCTCATTTTTCGACAAAGAATCAACAGGCGGGCTGCTTTCAAGAATTACTTACGACTCGGAACAAGTGGCAGGGGCGACGAGCCGTTCTCTTGTCAGTATAGTGCGTGAAGGCGCGAGTATCATCGGGCTGATATTCTTGATGTTTTGGAATAGCTGGCAATTGTCTTTGGTTTTGATTGCGGTGGCTCCTATCGTGGCATGGGCGATCGGTTTTGTATCAAAGCGCTTTAGAAAAATCTCGCGCAACATGCAAACCTCTATGGGTGAGATGACGACGTCAGCAGAGCAGATGCTGAAGGGGCACAAGGTGGTGTTAACCTACGGTGGCCAGAAAGTCGAAAGCGAACGCTTTGATAATATGAGTAATCAAATGCGCCAACAAACCATGAAAATGGTCGGTGCATCTGCGATTGCGAATCCAGTGATTCAAATGATTGCTTCTCTCGCATTGGTATCGGTGTTGTATCTCGCCAGTTTTGACTCTATCCGAAGTGAACTCACACCGGGTACTTTTACGGTTATTTTCTCTGCCATGTTTGCGCTTATGCGTCCTCTTAAAGCTTTAACTAGTGTGACCGCAGAATTCCAACGTGGAATGGCGGCCAGCCAAACCTTGTTTGCGCTAATTGACCTCGATACGGAAAAAGACAGCGGAACGAAAGAACTACAAAAAGTGAAGGGTGATATTCATGTTAATGACATCACCTTTACCTACCAAGGCACGGACAAACCCGCACTACGAAACGTGAGTTTCGAACTCCCGGCAGGCAAGACGATTGCACTAGTAGGGCGCTCGGGTTCGGGTAAAAGTACCATCGCCAATTTGTTTACTCGTTTTTACGATGTTGACAGTGGTCATATTGCTCTTGATGGCCACAAAATTGATGATTTAAAACTGACAAACCTTCGCCAGCACTTTGCGCTAGTATCGCAAAATGTCCATTTATTTAACGACACTATTGCCAATAATATCGCTTACGCTGCCCAAGGTGATTATAGTCGTGAGCAAATAGAGCACGCGGCAACACAAGCTCATGCGATGGAGTTCATCGAGGGACTCGAGCATGGTCTTGATACGGTTATTGGCGAGAACGGTGCGAGCCTTTCTGGCGGTCAACGTCAACGAATTGCTATTGCCCGCGCCCTGCTGCGCGATGCGCCTGTATTGATTCTCGATGAAGCAACGTCTGCATTGGACACAGAATCAGAGCGAGCGATTCAATCTGCCCTTGATGAATTGCAAAAAGACAAAACAGTGCTCGTTATCGCGCACCGCTTATCCACTATTGAAGAGGCGGATGAAATCCTCGTCGTCGACGAGGGTGAGATCATCGAACGTGGCAATCACGAAGCATTGATCACTCATCAAGGCGCGTATGCTCAGCTACACCGTATCCAGTTTGGTGAGCATTCGTGATAGAAAAGCTTTGGTTCAACCAGCACCCGCTTCGATTCTTATTATGGGTGCTGTTGTGGCCACTAAGCCGTTTGTATGGAATCATTTCAAACAGGCGTCGACACGCGTATCAACAAGGTGAAAAAGCGGTTTATCGATCCTCATTACCCGTGGTGGTTGTGGGTAATATTACCGCTGGTGGAAATGGCAAAACACCCATGGTTATATGGTTAGTTGAACAGCTAACCGCACTTGGTTTTAAGCCTGGTATAGTTTCCAGAGGCTATGGTGCAAAAGCGCCGCATTACCCATTTCGAGTCGATGAAAACTCGTCAACAGCGCATTGCGGTGATGAGCCGAAATTGATGTTCGAACGAACAGGTGCGCCCGTTGTCGTTGACCCTGTGCGTGCTCAGGCCGTACAAGAATTGGAGAAACAAAACGTTGATGTCATCATTACCGATGATGGACTTCAACATTATGCACTAGACCGCGCATTTGAGATTGTCGTCGTAGACGGACAGCGCCGTTTCGGCAATGAATCCCTTATTCCTCTTGGTCCATTGAGAGAGCCACTTTCCCGGCTTAATGAGGTTGATCTCATTGTCGTCAATGGTTCTCAAGCGAAAAGTGAGAGCGAGAAAGTATTTCAATTGGAGCCTGACTACGCTGTGAACTTACGGTCAGGTGAGAAAATGCCCGTTCATGAGCTTGGATCATTAGCCGCTTTTGCTGGCATTGGACATCCGCCTCGTTTCTTTGCTACGTTGAAGCAGCTTGGTGCTAATGTTTTATGCGCCCAAGGGTTTGCTGATCATAAAGAGTTCGAACTGTCGCAGCTTGTCGCCTTAGAAGAAGGCGTGGATAATGTCATCATGACAGAAAAAGACGCGGTTAAATGTCGACATTTTGCTCGTGACAATTGGTGGTACCTGCCGGTGTCTGCGCATTTTTCAGCCAACGATAGAACACAAATACTGACAAAAATTAGAAAGGTTATAGAAAGTTATGGATCATAGACTTCTGGAAATTGTGGCATGCCCAATTTGTAAAGGTAAGCTGACGTTTGATAAGGATAAACAAGAGCTAGTCTGCAAGTTAGACAGGCTTGCCTACCCAATTAAAGAAGGCATTCCAGTATTACTGGAGCCAGAAGCCAGAACCATGGGCATGGATGAGGGACGTTAATGTCATTTACGGTCATTATTCCTGCGCGTTACGAGTCTTCCCGTCTACCGGGTAAGCCTCTCGCGGATATTGCGGGCAAGCCGATGATTCAACATGTTTACGATAAAGCCATGTTATCGGGGGCGAAACGCGTCATTATTGCCACCGATGACAGTCGCGTTGAATTAGCAGCAAAGGGTTTTGGTGCTGAGGTGTGTATGACGTCGTCATCGCATGAATCGGGAACGGAACGACTGGCAGAGGTTGTTCAGCTCATGGGCATTGAACCCGAACACATCGTTGTTAATGTCCAAGGCGATGAGCCATTAATTCCACCGTCCATTATTACGCAAGTTGCCAATAACTTAGAGCAAAGCGTCGCCCCAATGGCAACGCTAGGTGTGAGTATAGAGACGGAGCAAGAAGCCTTTAATCCTAACGCGGTTAAAGTGGTGACTGATGAGAAAGGGTATGCGTTGTATTTTAGTCGCGCGACTATTCCTTGGGATCGAGACGCGTACAGTACGCCATCAAAACAGTCACCTGCGCAGCCACTATTGAGACATATCGGTATTTATGCGTACCGTGCGGGGTTTATTAATACCTACGTTACGTGGAAGCCTAGTGTATTAGAAAAGATCGAGTGTTTAGAGCAGCTTCGAGTACTTTGGTATGGCGAAAAAATTCATGTTGAATTGGCGTTGGAAGCTCCTCCAGCGGGTGTAGATACGCCAGAGGATCTAGAACATGTACGTCAATTGATTGCTGAGCAACCTACGCCGTAACGTTAAGCCTTACTCAACTAATTCGAAGGGTAAGCGGTTAGAGCGGGGTGGTCAGCCGGAAGGCTTTCCCACTCGCCAGGTTGTAATTGGTTAAGTGTAAACTTACCCACTGAAGCTCGGATAAGACGCAGTGTCGGGTAGCCAATATTGGCCGTCATGCGTCTTACTTGCCGGTTTCGCCCTTCAATAATCGTGATCGCAAGCCAAGTGGTTGGAATGTTCGCTCGAAAACGTACTGGTGGATTTCTTTCCCATACATCGGGCGCTTCCATTCGTACTACCTTAGCCGGCAGCGTTGGCCCATCTTTCAATGTCACGCCATTGGCTAGCGTTTCGAGCTCCGCATCTGAAGGCGCACCGTCTACCTGCACCCAATATGTTTTTTCAGACCTAGAGCTAGGTTGGGTTAAGCGTGCTTGTAATACACCGTCATTCGTCAGGATGAGTAACCCTTCGCTATCACGATCTAATCGACCCGCAGCATACACCTCTTTGACTGGTATAAAATCAGCCAAGGTTTTTCGTCCGTCCCCATCAGTGAATTGACTTAACGTATCGTAAGGCTTGTTGAATACGATTACCTGGCGATCCTCAAGCGATACCCTTGGTTTACTGTCATCGTTTTTGTAACGGCGTGAAGGACGACGATTTGATGAGGAAGATGAGCTTGAAGATTGTTTGAAATGTGTTGATTTTGCTTTCGCGCGCGGCTTGGATTGAGTGCGCGTTGTTTTAAATGTCATGTTAACTACCCTGCAAAAATGTAAACAAACTGTTTGCATTAGTTTTGCCTAACGCTGTTTTGAGCTATCATAAGCGCGCTCAAAAACAGGATTTATGCACAAGATAATAGACTAATTGCTCATTTTTGTTTAATTATAGTTGCTCAGGATTTCGTTAAACTTGACTAAATGCCTCTAATTGCTCGTTAATGCACCACATTTGGGTGCAGTAACTAGAGTAGCGAGTTTGAGTTATAACGTTTACGCTGCCTCTTTCGGTATGCGTTAATTGATAAGGGTAACCTTGCCCAATTAGAACGATAGGGAAATTTCATGCCTACAGAAAAGCCGACCATTATTTACACGATTACGGATGAAGCACCAGCGCTTGCCACGTATTCACTACTACCGATTATTCAATCATTCACTGCCTCATCTGGTATCAACGTTGATACGAGAGACATCTCATTAGCAGGGCGCATTATTGCAAACTTCCCTGAATATCTGAATGATGAGCAGCGTATCGGCGATGCGCTGAGTGAGCTTGGTGAGCTTGCTAAAACGCCTGAAGCAAATATTATTAAGCTTCCGAATATATCCGCATCAATTCCACAATTGAAAACGGCAATCCAAGAGCTACAAGCTAACGGATACGCACTGCCTGACTACCCAGAAGATCCAAGCTCACCAGAGCAAGAAGCCATCAAGTCGACTTACGACAAAATTAAAGGTAGTGCGGTAAACCCAGTATTACGCGAAGGTAACTCAGATCGTCGTGCACCATTGTCAGTGAAAAACTACGCGAAGAAAAATCCGCATTCAATGGGTGCTTGGTCGAAAGACTCACAGTCGCATGTTGCGAGTATGTCGGATAAAGATTTCTTCGGTAGCGAAAAGTCAGTCACCGTTGCCGAGGCAACAAACGTTAAGATTCAATTTACGTCGGTTGACGGTAAGGTCACGACGCTAAAAGAAAACGTAGCGTTGCTTTCTGGTGAGATTATCGACGCATCGGTTCTAAATAAGAATGCCTTGGTTGAATTTTTCGAAACACAAATTGCGGAAGCCAAGCAACAAGGTGTGCTGCTGTCTCTTCACTTGAAAGCGACAATGATGAAAGTCTCTGACCCAGTTATCTTCGGTCATGCGGTTAAAGTGTACTACAAAGATGTGTTTGCCAAGCATGGTGCGTTATTTACCGAGCTTGGTGTTGACGTCCGTAACGGTATCGGTGATGTGTACGCAAAAATTGCATCATTGCCTGCGGCTCAAAAAGCTGAGATCGAAGCTGACCTTGAGGCTGTGTATGAAACACAACCGCCACTTGCGATGGTTGACTCTGACCGTGGCATCACCAACTTGCATGTACCAAGTGATATTATCGTTGATGCGTCAATGCCAGCAATGCTGCGCTCTTCTGGTCAAATGTGGGGCCCGGATGGTAAGCAACAAGACACCAAAGCTCTGATTCCAGACCGTAGTTATGCAAGCATTTACCAAGCTGTGATTGATTTTTGTATTGAGAATGGAGCGTTTGATCCAACGACAATGGGTAGTGTACCTAACGTTGGCCTTATGGCTCAAAAGGCCGAAGAATATGGCTCTCATGACAAAACATTCATTCTAGACGATGCAGGTAAAGTTGAAGTCATCAACAGCGAAGGTTTAACGCTCTTAGAGCAAACCGTCGAAGTCGGTGATATTTTCCGTATGTGCCAAGTTAAAGACGCGCCAATCCAAGATTGGGTAAAACTGGCGGTCACGCGTGCTCGCGCGTCAGGCGTGCCAGCGGTCTTTTGGCTAGATGAAGCTCGTGCACATGATGCAGAGCTGATTAAGAAAGTAAATCAGTACCTCCCAGACTATGATACGAGTGGTTTGGATATTCGAATTCTTGCGCCGCTAGAGGCAACAATTTTCTCATTAGACCGCATTAAGAAAGGGCAAGACACCATTTCTGTCACTGGTAACGTGTTACGTGATTACCTGACCGATCTTTTCCCTATTCTTGAGTTGGGCACTTCAGCGAAAATGCTCTCTATCGTTCCACTCATGAACGGTGGTGGTTTGTTTGAAACGGGGGCGGGTGGCTCAGCGCCTAAGCACGTACAGCAAGTTCAAAAAGAAAACCACTTGCGTTGGGATTCATTAGGTGAATTCCTAGCATTAGCGGCCTCTTTAGAGCACCTGAGCACGGTTAGCGGTAACGAACGTGCCAATGTATTAGCGAAAGCGCTAGACTTGGCGACAGGCCAATTCTTGGATATGAACAAGTCCCCATCTCGCAAAGTCGGTGAATTAGATAACCGTGGCTCGCATTACTACCTTGCGTTGTACTGGGCTCAAGCGCTTGCGCTTCAGACTGAAGATGCGGCTTTGGCGAGTGAATTTGCACCTATTGCAGAGCAGCTGGCATCCAACGAGAGTGTGATTGTCTCTGAGCTTAATAAGGCTCAAGGTGTCCCAGGGGATCTTGGTGGTTACTACCTACTTAATGATGACTTAGTTTCACCATTAATGCGTGCAAGCTCAACACTGAACGCAATCGTCAATCGTTAGGGCTTTTGAATCGTTGGGTGACTAACCCAATGACGATGATTGATACCTAAATGAAAACGGTCCTTATTAAGGACCGTTTTTTATTTTCTGAAGAGCTGTTTAAAGAGTGAGGATGTAGGCTATTCACGTGTTTAGACAAAAGCTTTAGATCGTCGAGTTGTATGCCTCTCGTTTTGGACAAGTGGCAAGTATCTCGCGTCGCCCTGATTCTTTCACTTCCTCTAATATGACATCAAAGCCCCATAACCGGTACAAGTGCTTGAGAACCTCTTCGTGCCCCCCGTCTAGTGGGATACGATTGTGAGGCACATGTTGTAATGTCAACGATCGGTCGCCGCGAACATCAACGTTAAACACTTGTATGTTAGGTTCAAGGTTACTTAGATTGTATTGAGCCGCCAATTTTTCTCGTATTTTTCGATAGCCCATCTCGTCATGAATAGCTGAGATCTCGATAAAGTTCTTTCTATCGTCATCAAGGATAGAGAACAGCTTAAATTCCCTCATTAATCGAGGTGAAAGATACTGGCTGATGAAACTCTCGTCTTTAAAGTTGTGCATCGCAAAATGCATGGACTCTAACCAATCGCTGCCCGCCAAGTCTGGGAACCACTCTTTATCCTCATCGGTGGGCTCTTCGCAAATGCGTTTAATATCTCTAAACATGGCAAACCCGAGCGCATAAGGGTTAATACCACTGAAATAAGGGCTGTTATAGGCAGGTTGAGCAACCACGCTAGTGTGGCTATGGAGAAATTCGAGGATGAATTTATCGCTGACCAAGCCTTCGTCATAAAGGTGGTTGAGTATGGTGTAATGCCAGAAAGTTGCCCAACCTTCATTCATGACTTGCGTTTGTTTTTGTGGATAAAAATACTGGCTGACTTTACGCACAATACGAACAATTTCACGCTGCCATGGTTCTAGAAGTGGGGCGTTTTTTTCAATGAAATACAGGATATTTTCCTGCGGCTCGCTAGGGAATCGGCTTTTTTGTGTGGATTCTTTTTCTTTATTTTGTGGCACTGTTCGCCATAGTTCATTGACCTGAGATTGGAGGTAAGCCTCACGTTGCTGCTGACGGATCGTTTCCTCAGCGATGGATATTTTTTCCGGTCTTTTATATCGGTCAACGCCATAATTCATTAAAGCATGGCAGGAATCGAGGGTTTGTTCTACCTCTTCTACTCCGTATTTTTGCTCACATTCGGAGATGTAGTTTTTGGCAAATAACAGATAGTCGATAATTGAACCGGCATCTGTCCAAGTTTGAAATAGATAGTTGCCTTTGAAAAATGAGTTATGACCGTAACAAGCGTGAGCCATGACTAAGGCTTGCATGGTGACAGAGTTTTCTTCCATCAAGTAGGCAATACATGGGTCTGAGTTGATGACGATCTCGTAGGCTAGCCCCATCTGACCGTGTTTATAACCTTGTTCAGTTTGGATGAACTTTTTACCAAAAGACCAATGGTTGTAATTGATGGGCATCCCAATACTAGAATAGGCATCCATCATTTGCTCTGACGTGATGACCTCGATTTGATTGGGGTACGTATCCAATTTATATAAAGCTGCGACGCGCTTGATTTCAGTGTGATAGCGTTCAAGCAAGTCAAATGTCCAATCAGGACCATCAGGCAGTACCTTCGATGTCGTTTTAGCTTCGGTGGTCATAGACACATCTCCCTATGTCGTTTCTTTTTGAAACAATTCTCTGAACACTGGAAAAATATCTTCAACGGAACGTATGTTTTTCATCGCAAAATTGTCAAAGTCATTTTCGAGCTTTTCATATTCATGCCACAGTGTTTGATGAGTGCGACGAGTGATTTCGATATAAGAGTAATATTGACATGCAGGTAGTAAGCTGTTGACGAGCAGTTCTTTGCATCGAGGGGAGTCATCCGCCCAATTATCGCCATCGGACGCCTGTGCTGCATAGATGTTCCATTGCTCAAGTGGGAAACGCTCTTGCACGATTTGTTGCATTAGCTTCAATGCACTTGAAACAATGGTTCCACCCGTTTCTTGCGAATAGAAAAACTCATGCTCATCCACCTCTTTTGCCTGAGTGTGGTGGCGAATAAACACGACTTCAACGTTTTCGTATGTACGCGTCAGAAACAGATAGAGCAATACATAAAAGCGCTTAGCGATGTCTTTGGTGGCTTGGTCCATCGAGCCAGACACATCCATCAAACAAAACATAACGGCTTGGCTTGAAGGAACTGGCCGTTTTTCATAGTTCTTGAAGCGAAGATCAAAGGTGTCAATAAAGGGCACGCTTTCGATTTTTTTACGAAGGTTGGCTATCTCTTCTTTTATACGTTTTTCTTCAATAGGCTGAGCGGGTTCACTCATTTGAATATCGTCTAACTGTTGATATAGCTCCTCAACCAATCGACGCTTCCCGGCGGTCATAGCCGTTCTGCGTGCTAAAGATTGTTGCAATGAACGTACAATAGCGATGTTGGATGGCATACCAGCCGTTTGGTAACCAGAGCGGTGCGTTTTCCACTCTTTTATTTTATTGATTTGATTTTTTTGTAGGTTAGGTAACGCTAAGTCTTCAAAGAGGATATCGAGATATTCATCTTTTGAGATCTGGAAAACGAATTCATCTTCCCCTTCGCCATCTTGACTGGCATCGCCTTGACCCGCGCCACCGCCTTGTCCTCCCTTCGGGGGACGTTCAATTTTGTCTCCAGTAATGAATTGGTCATTACCCGGATGCACTTGCTCTTTTAATCCGCCTTTACCTTGATGAAAGATTGGCTCGCTGATATCAGTATTGGGTATCGAGACATCTTCGCCGGTTTCCGTATTTGTGATTGAGCGTCGGTTCACCGCATCAGTGACGGACTCTTTGATTTTTTGTTTGTGTCGGCGCAAGAATCGTTGTCGATTAACGGCACTCTTATTTTTACCATTTAGGCGTCTATCGATAAATTGAGACATGAGCTATTACTCCCTGTATTCCCCTCACCAAGCAGGACCCGAGCGTTCGCTCGGGGCTGCATAAAAAGCTCGGTGTGTTTAAGAGGACTTACGAACGCGCAAGTACCACTCAGACAATAGCCTTACTTGTTTTTCGGTATAGCCTTTTTCCATCATACGGTTGACAAAATCGTCGTGCTTGCGTTGATCGTCTGATGAAGTTTTGGCATTGAAAGAGATGACGGGCAGCAGTTCTTCAGTGTTAGAGAACATTTTCTTTTCGATTACGGTGCGTAATTTTTCGTAACTCGTCCAAACTGGATTCGAACCGTTATTGTTTGCACGTGCTCTAAGAACAAAGTTAACAATCTCGTTACGGAAGTCTTTTGGATTGCTGATCCCTGCTGTTTTCTCAATTTTTTCGAGTTCCTCATTAAGTGAAGAACGATCGAATAACTGCCCAGTTTCCGGATCGCGATACTCTTGATCTTGAATCCAAAAATCGGCATACGTGACGTATCGGTCAAAGATATTTTGGCCGTACTCAGAATAAGATTCGAGATAAGCAGTTTGAATCTCTTTACCGATGAACTCAACATAGCGAGGTACAAGATAACCCTTTAAGAATTCGAGGTATTTTTCGCCTACTTCTTGAGGGAACTGTTCTCGCTCAATTTGTTGCTCGATGACATAAAACAGATGTACTGGGTTGGCCGCGACTTCTGTTTGGTCAAAGTTGAACACACGAGACAAGATCTTAAAGGCAAACCGTGTCGATAACCCAGACATGCCTTCATCAACGCCAGCGTAATCGCGGTATTCTTGATAGCTTTTTGCCTTAGGATCCGTGTCTTTAAGCGTTTCGCCGTCATAAACCCGCATTTTAGAGAATAACGATGAATTCTCTGGATCTTTTAGGCGTGAAAGGACACTGAACTGACCTAGTAACTCTAGCGTACTTGGTGAACAAGGTGCTTTGGTCAGCTCACTGTGTTCAAGAAGCTTTTGATAAATCTTAACTTCTTCAGAGACTCGTAAGCAGTAAGGAACTTTCACAATATAGACACGATCTAGGAATGCTTCGTTATTCTTATTGTTTCTAAACGTCTGCCATTCTGATTCGTTCGAGTGCGCCAGAATCATACCGTCAAAGGGCAGGGCAGAAAGCCCTTCAGTACCGTTGTAGTTGCCTTCTTGCGTTGCTGTCAATAATGGGTGTAGCACCTTAATTGGCGCTTTGAACATCTCTACAAACTCCATCAAGCCTTGGTTCGCCCGACAAAGTGCACCCGAGTAGCTGTAGGCATCAGGGTCATCTTGTGAGAAATGCTCAAGTTGTCGAATATCGACTTTACCGACTAACGATGAAATGTCTTGGTTGTTTTCATCACCGGGTTCGGTTTTCGCTATCCCGACTTGGTCGAGAATCGATGGACGCACTTTCACCACTTTAAATTTGGTAATATCACCACCAAAATCGTGCAGACGTTTTGCTGCCCAAGGAGACATCACTGAGCGAACATAGCGCTTTTCAATGCCGTATTCACTTTTTAGTAAATCGCCATCCTCAGACACATCAAACAAACAGAATGGGTGATCATTTACTGGGCTTCGCTCGCCGTTTGCAGATAAAACGTAGATAGGCATCTTTTGCATTAACGCTTTAAGTTTTTCAGCAAGTGATGATTTCCCTCCGCCTACAGGACCGAGAAGGTATAAAATTTGTTTTCTTTCTTCCAAGCCTTGAGCGGCATGCTTGAGGTAGGAGACGATCTGCTCAATGGCGTCTTCCATTCCATAAAAGTCTTCGAAGGTTTTATAGCGCGATATGATTCTATTTGAAAAAAGGCGGCTCAAATGTGGATCTTGTGCCGTGTCGATGACTTCAGGCTCACCGATCGCAAGTAAAAGACGTTCAGCTGCATTAGCGTAAGCACTTTTTTCGTCTTTACATAGACTCAAGAATTCTTGAATTGATAGCTCTTCATCTTTTGCGGCTTCGTACCGCGATTGATAATGGTCGAAAATACTCATAGCTGATTCCCCTTAAACCGGCAAAGCTGACTGATAACACACAAATAATGCGACTCCATGTCAATTTAAAGACTAGTAGGCTTTTGAGATTTATGCTTTACAATTATGTGTTTATTTGTAAACCAGTGGAGGAGGGCGGATGAAAATCAGTGGAAGTCTCAGGTATTAAACAGCGGTCTTGTTTTTGGGAATTGTCGGTATTTCTATTGGGGTACTTGAATGAATAACGCCCCGCTTGATAGTTGCGAGGCGTATTAAATTTGAGCTATCACACTTCGTGTAGACGATTAAGCGTTAAATATTTGCTTAAATTCAGCACTAGATAAATGGTACTGACGAGGGCAATTTTTCCACGTAACCAGCATACGACGATATTTTTCAAGCATTGGCATTTGGCTGTTAAAATGATGGTCTGCTTTATCAAATTGTGGATATAACCCTTCAGAGTCAACTAAAAAACGGACATAATTGACAAGTTGAGCCTCACTTGCAATGTCAAAGCCTAGGAATAACAAACGACGTTGATCGACGTCTTTACGCTCATTTTGGTCGAGCATTTTGTTCGATTCTTGCATGGCGTGGTACATCTCCATGATGTCGATAATTTCACGACATTCATCTTCAATGAGACAACCGAACTCTTTGTTCATCTCACGCATTTGAAGTTCATAGCCACGTTCAACAATGGTTTGTAGTCTTTTATATTTGTTTTCACTTTCAGGGCTAAGTTTAGCCATTAGGTAATATTGATTCGACAAAATTAGACGTTGAGCATTAGTCATTTCCATCTTTCGAGCCTCACTACAGATAGTCTTTTATTATATGCGGTGTACCGCATTTGAATTTTAGTTAGGTTACCAGTTTACTGCCAATAAGGAACATGATCTCAACACGAAATTGTGACAAAAAAACGCGCATCAAGCGCGTTTTTGTTCTGAGGTGCATATCGGCTAGTATTTTACGATATCTGTATATTGTGAAAGGATATCAACGATGCCATCCATCACTTCTTTTGATGGTGGTTGCGTTCCCTCTAATGGGTAGTCATACCCCAGAGCTTCCCACTTATGTGCACCGAGTTTGTGGTATGGCAATAGCTCCACTTTTTCAATGTTATCCATACCTTGAATAAATTGGCCTAACAAATGCGCAGATTCAGGGTCGTCGGTGTACCCAGGAACAATGACATAGCGGATCCAAGTTTTCTGATTTATTTTTTGTAGATAGCGAGCGAAATCTAAGGTTCGTCGGTTAGAGACCCCAATGAAATCTTGGTGAATTTCGTCTTTCATATGCTTGATATCTAGCATAACGAGATCGGTTGCGGCGAGCACTTCGTCCACCACCTCGGTGTGCTTTCGAATATAGCCATTGGTGTCTAAACACGTATGGATACCTTCGGCTTGTGCTGCTTGGAAAAAGTCACGGACAAACTCAGGTTGAAGCATCGCTTCGCCACCCGAACATGTAATACCGCCGCCTGAGGCATTCATGAAATGGCGGTATGATTTCGCTTCAGCGATCAATTCATCAACCGTTACTTCTTTCCCGCCGTGAGTGTCCCATGTATCGCGATTATGACAATACATGCAGCGCATAAGGCAGCCTTGTAAGAACACGATAAAGCGTATCCCAGGGCCATCGACTGTGCCACAGGATTCGTATGAGTGAATGCGTCCAGATATTGACATGAGCTCTTTCTCTACTAATTATTTTTACCCGCTATTTTATTATAAAACAGCGGCGCCTAACAGGAAAACTGGCGGAAACCTTCATCCTGTGAATACAGCGTATGATGTTGTTAATAATAGGTAACTGTTAGATGCTTGAATAGTGGTATCGGTCAGATTTATAAATCGTGATGAGCCTTGAAATGGCTTTGTTTCAACAACTCTTTTGAAATAGTGGGTTGTGAAGAGATACGCGGCGTAGCCACTTAAAAAAAAGCAAACATAGACATCCCGCCGTTAGCATAAATCGAGCGAGCTGCTTCCTTGTACTCAGGGGATTTGGTCGCTAGAAAGGTACTGATACCAACATATTGGTTATACCAAGTTACTCCAAGAATAGCCTCTGCTTGGAGTGGTTCTAAAGTGACGTTATAGGCGGCACTTGGCTCTGGAATACCAGGTCGATCGCCTTGAATGGTTAGATCATTAAATCGATAGCGGGCTTTTGCTCCCAAATAGCCAAACCAGCCGGTGTTTGAAGCGCCAATCATGCCAGCCTTAAATGGATTTTCACTGTTGATATTGGCGGACCCAAAACTGCCACTTAGGTCCTTTCCCCACCTGAACATCGCTCCTGTAGATAGATCACTTCTAAAGTTACCGATGTTAGTCTCTGTGACGTTTGATATTTCCCATGAGGTATGCTCAGACAATGACTGCCTTTGTAAATTGAAATGTGTTAAATAGCCGATACTGCCGGCGGCTTGATCTTCAATTTGATATTCCCAGCCTTTAGGCTCGGTTGACCTTGTTATTGAGTGAACAAGCTTCTGAGCTCGGTCAGCAAATGAGCTTTCGCCAGTAGCGCCTATGGTAAGGTTGAACTGTTGCGCTTGTTGAGGGTGCAAGCTGATATAGTTGAGTTCTGCGTAAAAATAACCCGCATAGGGGCGATCATTGGCGACGGGTTTGGAAGAATTGATATCCGAAGGTGTCCACATCTTATGCCCGAGTTGGAATTCTATCTTATCAAGTGATGATGCTTTCCAGTACGACAAACTCAATGGTTTAAAAGCAGGATAGGGTGAGATTTTTCCACTCGTATAGGAAAGGAATAGGCCATTAGTATAGTCTTCGTCAGTACCAAACACACTGTCATTGTCTATTGAGAACGCAAGGGTAGAGCGTTCAGACGCGAGTGCACTTACAGATAACAAAACTAAAGGGAATACAACACTATAATTCATGACCCACTCTCTTTCAGTACAACAGATAGAGTTAATCTAAGTTAAGACGATAGTGTGATGTTTGTGAAGGGGAAGGTTGGATATTAGGTGCGAAAGTTCGGTGTAGAGAGGGGGAGAATTGTAAGTAACATTTACACAGTAACGATTAATACTAAATGGGAAAGTAAGCCTATTATTGGCTAAAAAAAAACCTCGCCGAAGCGAGGTTTATGTCTAAATCATTATAACGTTAAATTATAGAGACTCAGTAAATGTACGTGCGATTACGTCTGCTTGCTGCTCTGGTGTTAGAGAGTTAAAGCGTACTGCGTAACCTGATACACGGATTGTTAACTGAGGGTAATTCTCAGGGTGCTTAACTGCGTCTTCAAGAGTACCGCGGTTAAGAACGTTAACGTTAAGGTGTTGACCACCTTCGATGCCAGCTTCGTGGTGGAAGTAACCATCCATTAGGCCTGCAAGGTTAGCACGTTGGCTATCTTCTTCTTTACCTAGCGCGTTAGGAACGATAGAGAAAGTGTAAGAGATACCATCTTGTGCGTCAGCGAACGGTAGTTTACCTACAGAAGTAAGTGAAGCTACAGCGCCTTTTTCGTCACGACCGTGCATTGGGTTAGCACCAGGAGCGAAAGGAGCGCCAGCACGACGACCGTCTGGAGTGTTACCTGTCTTCTTACCGTATACCACGTTTGAAGTGATAGTAAGGATAGACTGAGTAGGGATTGCATCGCGGTACATCTTAAGTGCACGGATTTTGCCCATGAATGTAGAAACAAGTTCACATGCGATGTCATCAACGCGCGCATCATTGTTACCAAATTTAGGGTAATCGCCTTCGATTTCGAAATCAGTTGCAATGCCGTCTTCGTCACGTACTGGTTTAACAGTAGCGTACTTGATAGCAGACAATGAGTCAGCAGCAACAGAAAGACCTGCAATACCACATGCCATAGTACGACGAACGTCACGGTCATGTAGAGCCATTAGAGACGCTTCGTAGCTGTACTTATCGTGCATGAAGTGAATGCTGTTTAGTGCCGTCACGTATTGCTTCGCTAGCCAATCCATGAAGTGGTCTAGACGGTCCATTACTTTGTCGTAATCAAGAACTGAATCAGTCATTGGTGCTTCTTTAGGACCAACCTGCATTTTCAGTTTCTCATCAATGCCGCCATTGATTGCGTACAACATTGTTTTAGCAAGGTTAGCACGAGCGCCAAAGAACTGCATTTGCTTACCAACAATCATTGGAGATACACAACAAGCGATTGCGTAGTCGTCAGATTCTAGGTCAGGACGCATTAGGTCATCATTTTCGTACTGGATAGAAGAAGTATCGATAGATACTTTTGCACAGAACTTCTTGAAGCCTACAGGCAGTTGCTCAGACCAAAGAACCGTGATGTTTGGCTCTGGCGATGGACCCATTGTGTATAGGCTGTTTAGGAAACGGAAGTTAGTACGTGTCACTAGTGTACGACCGTCGATACCCATACCACCCATTGATTCTGTTGCCCAGATTGGGTCACCAGAGAACAACTCATCGTATTCAGGCGTACGTAGGAAACGAACCATACGTAGCTTCATGACGAAATGGTCAATCATTTCTTGTGCTTCAACTTCTGTGATCTTACCAGCAGCGATATCACGCTCGATAAAGATATCTAGGAAAGATGAAGTACGACCAAGAGACATTGCCGCGCCGTTTTGTGATTTAACTGCAGCTAGGTAGCCGAAGTAAGTCCACTGAATCGCTTCTTGAGCAGTTTGAGCTGGCTCAGAGATATCGAAACCGTATTTTTCAGCCATAACTTTGATTTGGCCAAGAGCACGGTGTTGCTCAGAGATTTCTTCACGAAGTTGCATTGTTGCTGCAAGGTCTTCGCCGTTTTCGAAACGCTCTTGAAGAGAAGCAAATTGAGCTTGCTTGTCTTTCATTAGACGGTTGATACCGTAAAGTGCTACACGACGGTAGTCACCGATGATACGACCACGACCGTATGCATCAGGAAGACCTGTTAGAACACCAGATTTACGACATTTTAGGATATCAGGCGTGTAGATATCGAAAACACCAGCATTGTGTGTTTTACGGTATTCAGAGTAGATTTTTGAAACCATTGGGTCGAGAGTGCGACCGTATGCTTTACAAGAACCTTCAACCATACGTACACCACCGTTAGGGATGATTGCACGTTTAAGTGGCGCTTCAGTTTGAAGACCAACGATAGTCTCTAGGTCTTGCTCAATGTAGCCTGCATCGTGTGCAGTGATGGTAGAAATAACAGAAGTATCGAAATCTACAGGTGCTTTAGTCGCGTTTTCCTGTTTGATACCTTCCATTACTTTAGCCCAAAGCTTGTTAGTTGCTTCAGTACCTTCAGAAACTAGGAAGTCTTCGTCACCTTCATAAGGTGCATAGTTCTTTTGGATGAAATCACGAACGTTTACTTCGTTTTGCCACTCACCTGCCGCAAAACCTTCCCAAGCTTTAGCAAATTGCTCTGCCATGACATACCTACCTTGTTAGTAGAAAAAACACGTACTGTTCTCTGGTAATCGAGTGCTCTCCGAATGGGGAACCAGTACACACATTAATAAAAATATTTATGGTCAATCATAGTACCAATTAATCATAAATATTGTTATTCATCAGGTTGAAATCAAGTCTACACTAAAAATTTATTGTAAAACTTAAACTAAATCAATAAAAATTAAAAAAACATAATAAAAATTTGGGTAGCGACGGGCACTACCCAAATTTTTCACTGCATTTCTATAGGAATGCTGGGATTCCATACTGGCCTTCTAGCATACCAACAGCAAGCATTGCTATCAGACATACGACGAAGACACCAACAGGGATCACGATTTTGTCTACAAAAGATAGACGAGATGCACGCTCTTTGTCGCCAATAAGGCCATTATTATCGAGGAACATGGTTAGCGCCCAAGCAAGTACAGGGTTCGCTACCACAGCTGCAAAGATACAGATGCCTGCTGCTTGAGAGTCTTTTGTTTCTCTTACCATTTGCATACCTGCTTCAAGTAGCGGCAAGAATACACCCACAAGCAGCGCAACACGCATCACTGGTGGCCATACTGCAACATCCATCGGGAAGCCTAGGATTGCAACAATGATACATAGAGAACCAAGAAGAATCGCGCCTGCTGGAATTGGACGTTTTGCGATAGCTGCTGGGATCATGTACGTACCCCAAGAAGAGGTAATGTTACCACCACCTACTGCAGTACCAACTATTTGACGAACTGAACACATCGTCATGGTGTCATCAACATCCATCAATACTTTTTCAGTTTTGCGAGGATAGTTAAGTTCTTGGAAGATACGGTGACCTAAGAAATCCGGTGACCACATTGCTACCGCTAAGATCGCGAATGGTAATGAAGCAATGAAGTGTGCAAGATTTGGTAAACCTAATTGCCAACCTTGTTCTGTGCTGCCCCACCAGTAAACAGGGTTCAGGTTCGGGATCCCCATTTGTGTTTCAAATGTTAGGTCAAAGCCGGCGCCTAAACCTAGAGCAATCAATAACCCGGTAATCGCACAAACTGGAATCGCTAACCAACGCTTGTTGATTTTCGCAAGATAGGCATACACAGCAATGTTAATACCAAGAACCACTAAGCCAACATAGCCCATGCTCCCAGCGTCAACCGTGGCAGACGAAAGGCCTACTGCCCATTCTTGAATCGATCCGATTTGACTCATGGTCCCGGTGAAGCCTAGGAAAATCAATAGACCACCAGCGGTACCTTGCGAGGTGAGATTCACCAGCTTGGACCCACCTTTGAAGTAGCTCAATAGTAAACCGAAGACACCCAATAAAATAGCAAGAGCGAGAGGGTGAGCGCCTGCAAGAGCAATTGAGCCAATCAGTGGAATCATTGGTCCGTGGTTACCGGCAAGGTTGGCTCTTGGATTGAAGAAGCCAGAAGCAAGAATACAGAACAACAAAGCAGGGATCAGCATCTCTACACGTGCAACTTCAATTGCAAATTCTTTGCCAAGGTTTACATGGTCCCATGCTGCGGTTAAACCGTCAGCCCAAGACATCATTACCGCTGAATACATGGCGATAATACCAATAGTACCCGCCAGGGCAGGTACTAAGTCTTCGAGTTCAAAGCGGAAATCACGACCTGGTAGGTTTAACCCATAGCGGCGTGGTTTCATGATTTGAAGTTCGTGGTCTAGGTATTCAGAGCGGCTGGCAAACTCAGAAGCAGGACGGTGAAGCTCTTGATAGCTTTTAGTCTCAATATCTGAATCAGAATGCGCTTTATTAACGGCGTCTGACATAGATTCCTCATTTATAAAAAGTTAGTCGTTTGGCGTTTTAGTCGTTTGGCTTGATAGAAGAATACATTCGCTGAATATGAAATGGATACTTACACGCGACTAGCGTGCTTAAGAATAGACGATATCTATAACAAGTAGGCGAATTATTCGTGCTATATCAATGCAGCCGAGTCTAGCAAGCAACGCTAAGAGCTTGATTGATCTTGATCACTTTACGAAATATTGTGAAAGAAAATTACAACCAATGTTTGAATATGCGCACTTGATTAACATTCTGCGTAAGTCACTTTCATAAATTAACAATATGAGTCAAGTTTACTAATAAAAAGGAGCTCAATCTATTGCGATAAAAATAATAGGTGGCATATTCCTTGCTTGTTTTAAGGTAATAGATTGGCATGGCAACGCTTTGCCGCACAAAAATCAGCTAGGAAAGAATGATGAAAAAAAGACTAATGTTGCCGCTTGTTGCCGCGATTTCTACAGTAATGGTTGGGTGTGGCGGAGGCGGCGGTGATAGCGGTGGATCTAGTGGCCCTGCACCAATCGTATATCAATGGCAAGTTGTTGACCTGTATTCGATTGAACGTTCAAAAGTATCTTCGGGTTGTGCGATTTTTGCGAATGATGATTCTGTTGATGGTAATGTCATCGCAGCGAGAGTTGCTGATCGCAACTTCCGTATTTTGTTTCACGACGAGAATGGTCAGGTTATAACAGAAAAGACGATAGATAACATTCCGACAAATGGACTTGTTTCTATTAAGAAAGATGACATACCTTACAAGGGCTATGTGGCTTTGGAAGAGTTAAGTGGCCTTGTGTCTGGGCAAAGAGAGTCGTATATCTTTGGTGTGCAAAAAGATTTGATGCACAGTATGACTATTGCCGTAAGAAATGAGCAACCTAGTGGAAATGCTTGTTATCGCGGTGGTTTAGCGCTAGAAGAAAATGCTAACGATGATGCGGTGATTGCTGTTTCACCTGACAGCTCAGGTGCCACTAAATTTCAAACTAGTGCATCAGGAGCGAAAGTGTTGGAAGGAAGTACGTTAATTGACTTACCAGTGGTATCGGGGTTTCCAGCATTAGAAAGAAAGATAGTAACTGGTTTTAACCCAACGGGAAGCAAGCTAAATTCGCTTACGCACTATGCCATTATTGAGTCAGCCGACGTGTATGATAAGCAAACGCCTCCAACCAGTAAGCCTATTAGAGAAATGACCAGCTCAGATGTGGTTCAATATCCATTTACAAATACAAATATCACATTAAATGAAGCAAGTAAGGTGAAAGTTGTACTTGATAACGACGTTTATGGATGGCAACCGATCAATAGCGACACCAACGACTTTTCATACGTGGCGTCTGAAAAGAGGTTATCAAATTGGGCGGCCGAAGTTTATGGTAAGACTACCTCTGATTGGAATTATGTTGGGTTACTCCCACTATCTGCTTCACCTGCAACTATTGTAGCTCCTACAGTCACTGATTTTACTGGGACATCGATATCAAATTGCGACTCGGGATATTGTGTAACTTCACCTTCTTACAGTGTGAACGATTTCGCTATCCAAAGAACGGCAATTCGCAGTAAAACTGATCAAAATAAGAATTTCTACCAATCAATATATGGCCCAGTAACAGCATCGCAAGTCGTTTTAGAAAGCCCAACGGAGCAGGTTTCGCCGACTACGGCGAGTGATACTATCGAGATAGGTTTGGTCGCAGTTGATGAAAGTAATGTAAGTTTTGCCTACTCAGCTCAATACCTAATGAAGAATTCTATAGATATGCAAGATCATGTTAGTAATGGAAGCGCGGCTTACTCAGATTTTAATGGTCGAGTAGTGCTGGAGGCTGACTCCCTTACTGAAGATATTAACATGATGAAGTCAGAGCTTACCTTTTTGACTAATCGAAATAATTAACGATATGAATGCAGTATTGTAATGATTAAATTGAAGAGCCTCGCATAGAAATGCGAGGCTCTTTTTTTACGCGATAACATGCGAAGTTAACTAGATGTGAAGCAGAGCGCGGATGGGGTTTTAAGAACAGTTGAACTTTTCAATGAAATGTAAAAAAGGTTGTTATATAGTGTTTTGACGTACGATTTAGTTACATGACTGAAGTGGAACAATACACTCGCATTAGAGTTGCTTCTAATCGGTGTGAAGCGACGGTGTTAAATCACATGAAAGTGAAGGTTTGAAGGTTAAAAGGGAACGATAACTCCGTTTTATGCCGTAGGGAGCAAGTAGTGCTAGCAAAAAGAATTATTCCTTGTCTGGATGTCCGAGATGGTCAAGTGGTGAAGGGTGTCCAGTTCCGTAACCATGAAGTAATAGGCGATATTGTCCCTCTTGCCGCTCGTTATGCCGAGGAAGGTGCAGATGAACTGGTTTTTTATGATATCACCGCATCGAGTGATGGCCGTGTTGTTGACAAAAGCTGGGTTGCTCGAGTCGCTGAAGTAATTGATATCCCATTTTGTGTTGCTGGTGGCATCAAGTCTGCAGAGGACGCTGCTCGCATTTTGGAGTTCGGGGCTGATAAAGTCTCAATTAACTCTCCGGCTTTAGCAAATCCTGAGTTGATTACTGAATTAGCCGACAAATTTGGTGTCCAGTGCATCGTGGTGGGCATAGATTCCTACTTTGATAAAGAGACGGGTAAATATCAGGTCTACCAGTTTACGGGTGATGAAAACCGAACCAAAGCGACACAATGGGAAACTCGCGACTGGGTGCAAGAAGTGCAGAAACGTGGGGCTGGAGAGATCGTTCTTAATATGATGAACCAAGATGGTGTTCGTAGTGGGTACGATCTGACTCAACTCAACATGGTTCGTGAAGTTTGCCATGTCCCTCTCATTGCTTCAGGCGGAGCTGGGGCGATGGAACACTTTTCTGAAGTATATAAAGAAACAAACGTGGATGGGGCGCTCGCCGCGTCTGTCTTCCACAAGCAAATTATTAATATTGGTGAGCTAAAGCAATATTTAGCTGGTCAAGGTGTGGAGATCAGATTATGAGTAATACAGCTGCAGCATTAAAAGAACGTATTGACTGGGAAAAAGTAGATGGACTGATCCCTGCGATCATTCAGGACTTTCAGTCAAGCCAAGTGCTGATGATGGGTTACATGACACCAGATGCGTTAGATAAAACGACTGAGACTCAACAAGTCACGTTTTTCTCCCGTACAAAAGCACGACTTTGGACCAAAGGGGAAACATCTGGGAATGTTCTTCAACTAAAATCGATCGCGTTAGATTGCGATAATGACACGCTATTGGTGAAAGTAGACCCTATTGGACCGACCTGCCACACTGGGACCACAACGTGTTTCGACGCCGATCAACAAGAAGAATCACAAATGGTGTGGCTTCATCAGCTTGAGCAATTGCTCGCCGACCGAAAAAATGCTGATCCTGACTCCTCCTATACCGCGAGCCTCTATGCTAGGGGCACCAAGCGTATATCGCAGAAAGTTGGCGAAGAAGGCGTTGAAGTCGCGCTTGCGGCAACGTCGGGTGACAAGGCGGAATTAGTCTGTGAGTCTGCCGATCTAATTTACCATTTACTTGTTTTACTGCAGGACCAAGGTTTATCACTTAATGACGTTGTTAACAAACTGAAAGAGCGTCATAAATAGCTGACTCAGTAAACAAAGCATAAAAAAACCCTCTACAGAGGGTTTTTTTATGGAATCTACGTCGATAGTGCGGTAAATCACTTAACTAAATTGTAAGCCGTATAACATTATATTGCACAAATGAGTGGTAATCATTTAAGCCGCAGAGCAATTAGGTTGTTGATACCTAATATATTGTTGATACCCATTAGATCGTTGAAACATCGTGTCTTCGATTAAATATTTATTAGTGTGAACTTAAACGTTATTTGGCCATGTCACCGTCCACAGGGGTCACAGAACTTGCATGGTATCCTTTAGGCCCTTCTTCTACTTCATAGTTGACTTGTTGTCCCGCTTTTAATGTGCGGTAACCATCCATATGAATCGTTGAATAATGTGCAAAAATATCGTTGTCGCCACCTTCTGGACAAATGAATCCAAATCCCTTGGCATTGTTAAACCATTTTACTGTACCTGTAGCCATGCTATACATCCCTCATGCATTTTTCTGAAGTTGTTCGAAGACACGGGTTACCACTTCACCGTCGACACTTCCTTATCGGTCACTTAAATTTTCAAAGCTCTTTTCATTATCTCATCGCGGCTAGGATAAAAAATCCACAGTAAGTAAATTCCTACCCAAGGGAGAGTATCAAGATAAACTTGTTAAATTTTAGTCACTAAATAACCACTTTAGTCAATCATTAAACTTAGTCAATAAGAATGTCACATAAATAACCACATATTCTAAACATATTCACTTTGGTTTTAACAATGTCGCAAACGGTGGCTTTAGTTTAGGGCGTGATGATGTATTCTTAATGGGGAGGGGGAAATGTTTTTTCTACTTGGCTCATATGTGACACACACTAATAGCATTGTTTTGTTTGCAGCGATACAATTGGTGTCTTAGTCTCTAATATAGAGATGCTTTTCGAGTGTAGCGACAATGTACCTCTGTAACAGTAAGGTAACGATGTTGTTTATACAGTCTTTTGAATATTAACGAAAACTCTCAAACATTCTGGCCATGAGTAAAAATTTTGAATGGGTGACTCCAGACTCAGATTTACTGGAGAAAGAAAAAACTAAGGTTAAGCCACCGGGCATGTACCACGTTGTTTTAAATAATGATGATTACACCCCGATGGACTTTGTTGTAGAAATCTTGGAACGCTTTTTTTCACTCAACGAAGATCAAGCGACGCAAGTGATGCTACAGGTACATTATGACGGTAAAGCCGTATGTGGCACCTATACATCCGAAGTCGCTGAAACAAAAGTTGCTCAAGTGACCATGTATTCAAGGGAAAATGAACATCCACTTTTGTGTACCATGGAAAAAGCCTAATTTTCGAATGAATGGCAGTTGTCATTCCTTAGGAGGTACTTATGCTGAATAAAGAATTAGAATCGAGTCTCAACGGCGCATTTGCTCGTGCCCGTGACAAAAGACATGAATTCATGACCGTAGAGCATCTCCTTTTAGCATTGTTAGAAAACGATTCTGCTAAAGAAGCTTTAACGGCTTGTAGCGCAAATCTCGACAATCTGCGTGAAGAGCTCGACGCATTCATCGACCAAACTACGCCGTTAATTCCTGATAACGACGATACCCGTGAGACACAGCCAACACTAAGCTTCCAACGAGTGTTGCAACGTGCTGTTTTCCATGTGCAATCTTCTGGTCGTAGCGAAGTGACAGGGGCCAATGTGCTCGTTGCCATATTTAGTGAGCAGGAATCACATGCTGCCTATTTGCTGAAGAAAAACGATATTAGCCGTTTAGATATCGTTAATTTTATCTCTCACGGTATTACCAAAAACTCTGGTGCGTCAGACAGTGAACCGACAAGCGGCTCATTGGGCGGAGGAAGTGAACCCGTTGAAGATGCAAATGGTGAAGATCGCTTAGAAAATTTTGCGACCAACCTGAATCAAGTCGCCAAAGATGGTGACATCGACCCGCTTATTGGTCGAGACAAAGAGCTTGAAAGAACCATACAAGTATTGTGTCGTCGCCGTAAAAATAACCCATTGCTTGTGGGCGAAGCTGGAGTCGGTAAAACGGCTATCGCAGAAGGACTGGCATGGAGAATCGTTGAAGGCTTGGTGCCTGACGTGATTGAAAATTGTGTTATTTATTCTTTAGATATTGGGTCCTTGCTGGCCGGCACTAAATATCGAGGGGACTTCGAGAAACGCTTTAAAGCCATATTGAAGCAACTTGAGAAAGAAGATGACGCCATTCTATTTATCGATGAAATCCATACCATTATTGGCGCGGGTGCCGCTTCTGGCGGGCAAGTTGATGCAGCAAACCTTATCAAGCCATTACTGAGCAGCGGTAAGCTACGTTGTATTGGGTCAACGACCTACCAGGAATACAGTAATATCTTTGATAAAGAACGAGCATTATCTCGTCGTTTCCAAAAAATTGACGTGGTTGAACCATCATTAGACGATACCACTAAGATATTGATTGGTTTGAAACCAAAGTATGAAGCGCACCATGAGGTTCGTTATACCAACAAAGCACTTCGTGCCGCGGTTGAGCTTTCGGCCAAATATATTAATGAGCGTCATCTGCCTGACAAAGCGATTGATGTTATCGATGAAGCGGGGGCTCGTAGCCGGTTAGTCCCAGCGAGCCGACGTAAGAAAACCGTCGGGGTTGCCGATATCGAGTCAATGGTTGCGAAGATGGCCCGTATTCCAGAAAAGTCAGTGTCTTCATCGGACAAAGACATTCTTCAAAATCTAGATGAAAAAATGAAGATGCTTGTCTTTGGTCAAGATAAGGCTATCGATGTTCTATCTGAAGCAATCAAGATGACTCGTGCGGGCTTAGGTAATGATGATCGCCCAGTCGGTTCATTCTTATTTGCAGGCCCAACAGGGGTAGGTAAAACCGAAGTTACCGTTCAGTTGTCCAAATTACTGGGTATCGAGCTGCTAAGGTTTGATATGTCTGAGTACGGTGAGCGTCACTCAGTTAGTCGCTTGATTGGTGCGCCTCCTGGTTATGTTGGCTACGACCAAGGCGGACTGCTCACAGACTCAGTGATTAAACATCCGCATTCGGTTGTCTTATTGGATGAGATTGAAAAAGCGCACCCGGATATTTTTAACTTGCTGTTGCAGGTCATGGATAACGGTACATTAACGGATAACAATGGCCGTAAAGCCGATTTCCGAAATGTTATTCTTGTCATGACAAGTAATGCGGGCGTTTCTGAGACCGAGAAAAAATCGATTGGTCTTATTCAACAAGATCACCAACCAGATGCCATGGGAGCGATTAAGCGCGTATTCACACCTGAATTCCGCAACCGCCTTGATGGGATTATTTGGTTTAATAGTCTAGACGATACCGTTATCCATCAAGTGGTCGATAAGTTTATCGTTGAGCTCCAGGCCCAACTAGACTCACGAGGGGTATCTTTAGAGGTTTCTGCAGATGCGCGTGATTGGTTAGCTCTTAAAGGCTATGACAAGACGATGGGCGCGCGTCCAATGGGACGAGTGGTACAAGACAAACTTAAGAAACCGTTGGCTAATGAGCTGTTGTTTGGCTCGCTTATAGATGGTGGCACGGTAAGAGTATCGCTAAAAGATGATGACTTAGACTTTGAGTATATTGGCTCGAAAGAAGAAGTTCTTCACTAGTTAGCATCCGTTTGCCAAAGGAAAAAAACGTACGAATTATCGTACGTTTTTTTTAACCATTCTTGGGGCTGCTTACGCTAAACCTAAGATGATGGCTGGTACTACTAAAAACAAAAAACGGAGCCTAAGCTCCGTTTTTTTGTGATCGGTTAAACCTAGAGATTAACGAGCACGGAAGACGATGCGACCTTTAGATAGGTCGTATGGAGTCATCTCTACAGTTACTTTGTCACCAGTAAGGATACGGATGTAGTTTTTACGCATCTTACCAGAGATGTGAGCTGTAACTACGTGACCGTTTTCTAGTTCAACACGGAACATTGTGTTTGGTAGAGTATCAAGAACAGTGCCTTGCAACTCAATTACGTCTTCTTTAGCCATTGAACCCTCTTTCGAAATGTGGCGCTTTTAACGGTCTGCATTGTGCCGTCAAAATCTTTATAAGTAAAGTTGTCGCGTATTCTACCCTTGCCACCGCTGATTTACTAGCCTTTGATGACGTTGGAAGCGGGTTTTATAGTTCATTGCGGAACATTGGTCGATTTGATACCCCAAATATAGCCATTGTTTATCATATTGTTGGCAGTATTGTGCTTGAAAGAGTACGGCAAGCGTTCCCAAGGACAACGAGATGTCAGGGTCAAAAAAGGTGTAAAAAGCACTAGCACTGTTTTCTAAAATATCAGTAATGGCAACACCCACAAGTGTGTCACCGTCATAAATATGCAAAAAGTGCATTGTCATCCAGCCACATTTTGCAAAATCAAAGAACTGTTCTTTTTTAGGGGGGTGCATACTGCCACTTGTGTGGCGAGCGTTAATATATTTGGCATAAAGCTCAAACCAGTTTTCATCGAGCTCTGAATTAATCCTCCAGGAGAGGTGCTTAGACTTGGCCAAAAGGCGTTTTTGGCTTTTTGTTGGTTTGAAATCAGGGATAGCGACTCTAAGTGCCTGACAAGCTTGGCAGTGATCGCATTGGGGTTTATAAATCACATCACCACTGCGTCGAAACCCGTTAGCCAGTAACATCTCGAAGTGTTGTTCGTCATGGCAATATTTTTCTAAAACGATGGCAACTCGTTCATCCTGGCCTTTGAGGTAACTACAGGGTTGATTGGTCGTTAAGCCAATACGGATTTGCTGTGAAGCCATATTCATTTGCTTGCTTCCTCACGTTTTATTGACGTCGTTGAGTGGCTGACTTTGATTTCTTGACGGTGGTAGCAGCCTTTGTCCATTGCCACTTCTCTACGTTGATGGAGATTTTCGATAAACGTTTCTCTCGTCAATTCTATTGCCCCCAGTGACGCTAAGTGAGGATTCATTACTTGGCAGTCAATGAGTGTGCCGCCATGACGCATGAAATGCTGACAAAAATACCAAAGTGCAATTTTGGATGCGTTTGTTTTTAGGGAAAACATTGACTCGCCACAAAACAAAGTGCCGATGGAGAGTCCATAAAGGCCACCCACCAAGGTATCCTCGTCCCAAACCTCGACTGAATGGCAATGTCCCTGCTTAGACAATGCAATGTAGGCGTGCCGCATGTCTTGGTTTAACCACGTTTCTTCTGCAGGACGGGTGCTGGAACAATAATTGATGACCTGTTCTGTTGCTGCATTAATCGTGATGCGATATTGCGCTTTTTTTTGAAATTTCTTCAGGCTTCGCGACGGTGTGAATTGGGTGGGGACAAACACCGCTCGCGGGGCTGGGCTCCACCACAATAAAGGTTCGTTAGGCCCAAACCATGGAAACACACCATGACGGTAGGCATTTAAAATTCTTTGTGGATTGAGATCGCCACCAAAAGCGAGTAACCCATTTGGGTCTTGCAGTGCTTCAAACGGAGAAGGAAAGTCAAAGCAGTCAGGGCCGAGTTCAGGTAGATAGATAGTCATGATAATAAGTTTAGATGCTCTTGCCGTAATTATACGTTATTTTCGCAAGTTATACGCGCGCAATCAGTACTAGCTAGCTAGTACTGATTGCGCAAAAGGTAGGCGGTTTCAGCGGATAAAAGCTGGTGTTATCCGTGTAATTTGGGTACGCTGCTTTTACGAAGAATGACGATGACATTCGTTGCAGGACATACGATGTCAGTAAAGGATTAGATACAGCTAATGGAAAGTTTAACACTCCAACCCATCAATAAAGTCTCCGGAACCGTAAACCTTCCTGGTTCAAAAAGTGTTTCCAATCGCGCATTGCTGTTGGCAGCTTTAGCTCAAGGTACGACGACACTAACCAATCTTTTGGACAGTGATGACATCAAGCACATGTTGAACGCATTAACGGCGCTCGGTGTCAGCTATGAATTGTCAGATGATAAAAAACAGTGTGTTGTGAACGGATTAGGTCGCCCTTTTTCTGTGAGTCAAATGACGGAATTATTCTTGGGCAACGCAGGTACTGCGATGCGTCCACTTGCTGCAGCATTATGTCTGGGGCAGGGTGAGTATGTCCTAACTGGCGAACCAAGAATGAAAGAGCGCCCAATTGGACACTTGGTTGACGCATTGACTCAGGCTGGTGCAAGAGTTGAGTATCTAGAAAACGAAAATTATCCACCGCTAAAACTGTATGGTACCGGTCTGAAAGGTGGAAAAGTGACGATTGATGGCTCTATTTCTAGTCAGTTTCTTACGGCATTTTTAATGTCAGCGCCGTTTGCTGAATCAGACGTTACTATCGAAATTGACGGTGAACTCGTTTCTAAGCCTTACATCGATATTACACTGCATATTATGCAGCAATTTGGTGTTGTGGTAGAGAATAATAATTATCAAACCTTCGTCATTAGAAGCGGGCAGCAATACCGCTCTCCTGGTCAATTTTTAGTGGAAGGCGATGCGTCTTCAGCCTCTTATTTTTTAGCGGCGGCAGCGATAAAAGGTGGCGAAATTAAAGTCACAGGTATCGGTAAAAATAGCATTCAAGGTGATATCCGTTTTGCTGACGCATTGGAAAAAATGGGTGCGGAAATTGAATGGGGAGAGGATTATATTACGTGTCGTAGAGGCGAACTTGTTGGCATCGATATGGATTACAACCATATTCCCGATGCGGCCATGACTATCGCAACAACCGCGTTGTTTGCAACGGGTAAGACTGTGATTCGTAACGTTTATAACTGGCGTGTTAAAGAAACCGATCGCTTAGCTGCGATGGCCACTGAGCTTAGAAAAGTGGGGGCGGTTGTTGAAGAGGGGGAGGACTATATCATTGTCGAACCTGTGGCTAAATTGACGCATGCGACGATTGACACTTATGATGATCATAGGATGGCCATGTGCTTTTCATTGGTGGCGCTTAGTCATACACCTGTCACGATTAATGACCCTAAGTGCACATCGAAAACATTCCCGGATTATTTCGAAAAATTGGCTGAATTGAGCCACTAACGAATATGATTTAAATAAAGCGCCCATTCAGGGCGCTTTATTATTTCAGGGTGAATTCTTTAGAGAGATGGTGAGCTAAGTACTTAAACATGTTGAACACGGCGGTGGTATTTGGCGTTGGTAATCCTTGCTCATCGAGAAAATAATGCCCCTTGAAAACCAGAACCTCTTCTTTTTCTTCTACACTCTCTGCACGCATGCCTTCCAAATAGTCGTCATGCTCTTGAATTATTTGGTTTGCGATTAGCAATAAATCAAACTCGGAAATGGGTTGTTTCTCGGACATATAAGCGCTCTCAATCATTAGTTAATATCCGATAGTGTATTGAGGTGTAGGGGGTTTGCAAGTGCTAAGTTGCGGCCTAGAATGCCGGGTATTATGTGATAAGAAACAAATTTTGATTATCAACACTAGTCACAGCAAGGGTATGGCGTTTAGTATGGCGCCAGTCTTTCAACGTGTAAACTCGGTTCGATCGGACATTTGTCGAGCGATTAGAATACAATTGTAAAAAAACAGGTTGATCTTCTTTTGTTCTCGCTCAATAGTAAAAAGAAGCATAAATTTCGAACATCGTGCGATTAATACTCGCAATGTGATATAGGACGTTAGTGTCATTATGGGAAAGTCACTGGTTATAGTGGAGTCACCCGCTAAGGCTAAAACCATCAACAAATACCTAGGTAAAGACTTTGTAGTGAAGTCGAGTGTGGGTCACGTACGTGATTTACCTACCGCAGGTCAAAGTACTGGTAAAAAAGCAGCGGCAGTCTCAACCAAAGGTTTAAGTGTCGAAGAAAAGGCACGAATTAAAAAAATAAAAGATAAAAAAGCGCTCGTTAAAAAAATGGGTATCGACCCATACAGCGATTGGGACGCAAACTACCAAATCTTGCCTGGCAAAGAAAAAGTGGTTGCTGAGCTCCAAAAATTAGCGAAAGACGCAGACTACGTTTATCTCGCAACCGATTTGGACCGCGAGGGAGAAGCTATCGCATGGCACCTTCGTGAGATCATCGGTGGCGATGAACAGCGATATAAACGAGTCGTTTTTAACGAAATTACTAAAAACGCAATCCAACAAGCCTTTGAGACTCCAGGCGAGCTCAATATGGATGGCGTTAATGCACAACAGGCACGTCGATTCTTAGACCGTGTTGTTGGCTTTATGGTCTCGCCGCTGCTTTGGAAAAAAGTGGCTCGAGGCTTGTCAGCAGGTCGTGTCCAATCGGTTGCCGTTAAGCTATTGGTTGAAAGAGAACGCGAGATCAACGCGTTTATTCCTGAAGAGTTTTGGGATATTCACGCTGATACGAAAACAGCTAATAACACGGATTTCCGTTTATTAGTTGCCCAAAAAGATGGCAAAGCGTTTAAGCCGACGAATGAAACCGAGGCAAGCGCAGCGACATCCGTGTTGGAAAAGGCCGCTTATGAGGTATGTAAGCGAGAAGACCGACCAACACAGAGTAAGCCATCGGCGCCTTACATTACGTCAACACTTCAGCAGGCTGCGAGTACCCGTCTTGGATACGGTGTTAAAAAGACCATGATGTTGGCGCAGCGTCTCTATGAAGGTGGTTACATCACCTACATGCGTACCGACTCAACAAACTTGAGTTCAGAGGCTGTCGATACACTGCGAGATTATATCAACAGTGAATTTGGCGCAGAGTACTTACCGGACAATGCTCTACGCTACGGAAGCAAAGAAGGGGCGCAAGAGGCGCACGAAGCGATTCGTCCTTCAGATGTCACGGTCAAAGTTGATGATTTACAGGGTATGGAAGCAGATGCTCATAAACTGTACTCACTGATTTGGAACCAATTTGTCGCGTGTCAAATGACACCTGCAAAATATGACTCAACAACCGTGAGCGTCAAAGCAGAGGGTTTCACCCTGAAAGCGAAAGGTCGTATTCTTAAGTTTGATGGTTGGACTCGTGTTCAACGCCCAATGGGTAAAAACGAAGATGCGATTCTACCTGCGGTAAAAGTAGGGGATAAGCTTGATTTAGTCGCTTTGGATCCAAAGCAACACTTTACCAAGCCGCCTGCTCGATTCACTGAAGCTGCGTTGGTTAAAGAGTTAGAGAAAAAAGGCATTGGTCGCCCATCGACGTATGCATCGATTATCTCGACCATTCAAGACCGTGGCTACGTAAAAGTAGAACAGCGTCGTTTCTATGCTGAGAAAATGGGAGAGATTGTTACCGATCGCCTGAACTACAGCTTTGATGATTTGATGAACTATGACTTTACGGCTCGAATGGAGCAAAAGCTCGATCAAATCGCTGAAGGTGAAACCAGTTGGAAAGGCGTTCTTAACGACTTCTTTAATGAGTTTACCACCGATCTTGAGAAAGCAGAGCTTGATGAAGATACGGGAGGAATGAAGCCTAACCATATCGTCGAAACCGACATCGAGTGTCCGACATGTTCTCGTCCAATGGGTATACGTACCGCATCGACGGGTGTGTTCTTGGGATGCTCTGGTTATGCTTTACCACCCAAAGAGCGCTGTAAAACAACGATCAACCTTGGTGATGAAGAGGGCGTCGTCAACGTTCTAGAAGAAGATGTTGAAACGGCCGCGTTGCGAGCGAAGAAACGTTGCCCAATCTGTGAAACGGCGATGGATGCTTACCTCATTGATGATAAGCGTAAGCTTCATGTATGCGGTAATAACCCGAATTGTGAAGGTTATGTCGTTGAGCATGGCGAGTACAAGGTTAAGGGTTATGATGGCCCAACGGTTGAATGTGACAAATGTGGCTCTGAAATGGTGTTGAAAAACGGCCGATTCGGAAAATACATGGGTTGTACGAACGAGGAATGTAAAAATACTCGTAAAATTCTTAGGAACGGTGAGGTTGCGCCACCTAAAGAAGACCCGGTTCATTTCCCTGAGCTACCTTGTGAAAACTCAGATGCGTACTTCGTGTTACGTGACGGAGCATCTGGTTTGTTCATGGCAGCGAGTAACTTCCCTAAATCAAGGGAAACACGTGCGCCGCTTGTCAGTGAACTTGCGCAGTATAAAGAACGTATCTCGCCTAAGTTCCATTACTTAGCCGATGCGCCTGCAGCAGACCCAGATGGCCGTCCAGCTGTTGTTCGTTTTAGCCGTAAGACGAAAGAGAACTATGTTCGTTCCGAAGAAGATGGTAAACCATCAGGTTGGACCGGATTGTTCGTAGACGGGAAGTGGGAGATTACGGATAAACGTAAGAAACCCAAAAAAGAAGCGTAGATAACTATAAAAACAGCACCTTAGGGTGCTGTTTTTTTATGTCCGTAATAAACGTAGGTTAGGGATCAAGACGTAGCGATACAGTCCGTATATCATCGATTATTTTATAAAACATAAGCTGGTATATCTATAACAATAAAGTATGTTAAGGTGACTCTGCTGTTAACCTATTGTGTTTAAAATGTGACTTAACAGTAATATTTTGTGACCAATGCCAAGTGCTGAAATGCAATTAGGTTCCATCAAGCATAATGACATATTTTGGGTTGTAATCTTTTTTCAACACGATAATTTAGAACGAAACCATACGCAGATTATGGTTCTAAGAAACTCTATTTGTGCGACTACCTTTAGCATCGCGCACTTTGATATACAGATTCAACGTTTGAGTGTTCGATGCCAACATCGACATCATCATCCGTGACTAATAAAGTCAGACTCCCCCGTCCAAGAGACAAGTCTGGCGACAATGATAACGCTATAAAACGGAGAATATAATGGCTGGTGTATTAGGAATGATTCTTGCTGGTGGCGAAGGGTCTCGCCTTCGTCCTTTAACTGAATCTCGCACGAAACCTGCGGTGCCTTTTGGAGGCAGTTATCGTTTAATCGATTTTGCCCTTAATAATTTTATCAATGCGGATCTAATGCGTATCTACGTATTAACGCAATTCAAATCTCAGTCGCTTTATCAGCATATGAGAAAGGGTTGGAACCTTGCCGGTATTACAGACCGCTTCATCGACCCAATCCCTGCACAAATGCGTGATGGTAAACGTTGGTATGAAGGTACAGCGGATGCTATCTATCAGAATATTAGCTTTATTGAGCTGTCTACCCCAGACCAAGTGTGCATCTTCGGCTCTGACCATATCTATAAAATGGATATCCGCCAAATGCTCGATTTCCATAAAAGAGTCGATGCAAAACTGACGGTATCTGCACTGCGTATGCCATTGTCAGAAGCCTCAGAGTTTGGCGTGATTGAAGTGGACGAAACAGGCAAGATGATTGGCTTTGAAGAAAAACCATCGAACCCGAAATCGATTCCAGGCCACCCTGATATGGCATTAATATCAATGGGTAACTACATCTTTGACGCCGACACTTTGTGTACAGAGCTAAAGCTTGATGCGGACAATACCGAATCAAGCCATGACTTTGGTAAAGACATTATCCCTAAGATGTTTCCTGAAGGTGAAGTCTATGTTTATGACTTTTCAACCAATAAAATCAGCGGTGAAAAAGGAACCACTTATTGGCGTGATGTAGGTTCGATTGACTCGTACTGGTCAGCTCATATGGATTTACTTGAACATGATCCTGATTTTTCATTGTACAACCGTAAATGGCCTCTACATACCTTTTATCCACCACTGCCACCAGCCACATTTATCGATGCAGAAGACCGTAAAGTGAAAGTGACTGACAGCTTAATTGCTGGAGGAAGTTATATTCAAGGTGCTTCCATTTATAAGTCGGTGCTCGGTTACCGAAGTAATATTGCCGCAGGCACTAAGATCAGTGAATCGGTCATCATAGGTGATGTAAAAATCGGTGCAGGGTGTACAATCAAGAACGCAATTATCGATAAAAATGTAGAGATTGCCCCTGGGACAGTGATTGGTGAAGATCTAGAGTTGGATGCGAAACGCTTCCACGTGTCTCCAGGTGGCATTGTTGTCATCAAAAAAGGGACAAAAGTTGGATTCTAGAATGAGAAACATAGATGTATGGTTTCCAGTTTCAGAAGCTCAAGGACTTGTAAAAAGTGGGGGCTTGGCTGATGTTGCCAAAGCCCTGCCTAAGGCATTGCAAGAGCTCGGGAAATCAGTTGCTATCACATTACCTGGTTATCAAACCTTACCGAATAAGCAAGATTATGAGTGTGTTCTATCGACAGAGTTAGAGCATTGGCCTCATACGGCTTATCAGGTCAAGAAAACTGAGCTCGACGGTGTCGATGTTTATGTCATTGAATGTGATAAATATTTTGACCGCCCAGAGTTGTATGCAGAACATAACCGGGCGTATGCTGACAATGGCGAGAGATTTAGCTTTTTTTCAGCCGCGAGCCTCGATGTATTGCCTAAGCTTGGTATTAAACCTGCGGTAGTGCATGCGAATGATTGGCATACCAGTTTGGTGCCGTTTTTGCTTAAAACTCGATACGGTAGCGATGACCGTTTCAAGGATGTGAAGTCAGTTCTGACCGTTCACAATGCAATATTCAAAGGTATTTTTTCTTATAGCCAACTAGAAATCATCCCTGAACTTAATCTTTCCGGCATGGAGTTCCTGCAATACGGTGAAGGTTGGGTCAGTATGTTGCGAGCTGGCATTGCGTTTGCCGACAAAGTGAACGCGGTTAGCCCAAATTACGCTGCCGAGCTGGTTACCCCTCTGGGTTCTCATGGTCTAGTCGATGATTTTGTTCATCGTGCCAAAGACCTACACGGTATCGTAAATGGTTGTGATTATTCGGAGTGGGATCCGAGGAACGATGAGTTCTTACCGGTTAGCTATGAAGCCGAATTAGCGAGTATGCTAAAAGGTAAACTCGCGTCCAAAACGTTATTACAACAAGAGCTGAACCTGCCTGAGACTAATGTTCCTATGGTCGGGATGGTATGTCGTCTGACCCACCAAAAAGGGTTTCATTATATCCTGCCTATCTTAGAGAAGTTTCTCAAAAACGATGTGCAGATGGTTATTATTGGAACGGGTGAGTCTCAGATTGCGTCCCATTTACGTGATGTTGCCGCCGCGTATCCAGACAAATTGGCATTTGTAGAAGCCTATAGCAATCGCTTTGCTCATCTCGTAGAAGCGGGTTCGGATTTCTTCTTGATGCCATCTGAGTTTGAGGCTTGTGGGCTAAACCAGTTGTACAGTATGGCCTACGGCACCTTGCCTATCATTCGGAAGGTTGGCGGACTCAAAGATACAGTGATTGATTTTGATGATAACCCATCAGAAGCTACTGGCTTTGGTTTCGAAGAGCCGTGTCATGATGCGTTGCTTATTGTGTTGCAAAGGGCGCTGCTTTTTTATCTACAACAACCAGATGAAATGCATAATATCCAACTAAGAGCGATGCGTCGCGACTTCAGTTGGTTAGAGTCAGCAAAAGAATACAATAAAATGTATGAGATAGCGCTGCATCAACATTAATTTCGTTCCAACTCGAAAAGGCGACCTCAGGTCGCCTTTTTTATTTCCTGCCTATTTTTTCCGTTGCTTTTGTCAAGGACCGCTCTAGCTGGTTAACACTTCGAAATAATTTTCAAATAAATTATGTGCAGTTTTTAACAGCCGTTCCGTGAATTGTGATACCGTAATGCTCATCGCCATTACCTAAAAGATCCTATGTCAGAGAATCTACTGTTTCATAAAACTTACGCACATCCTACGAGCAAAGAGTGGGTGGTGTTTGTACATGGTGCGGGTGGAAGTTCCTCGATTTGGTTTAAACAAATCAGAGCCTACAGAGAGCACTTTAATCTGCTGTTTGTCGATCTACGTGGGCATGGTAAGTCAAACGAGTTGATTAAAGATATTATGGCAAGTGGCTACACGTTTAAAAGTGTGACTATTGATATTCTTAAAGTGCTCGATCACCTTAAAATTCAATCGGCACACTTTGTTGGTATGTCACTTGGCACAATTATCGTCCGTAATATTGCTGAACTGGCCTCACCTCGAGTTCGTTCTATGGTGTTAGGGGGCGCTGTAACACGGTTTAATACCCGCTCACAGTTGCTTGTGAACCTAGGGAATTGGAGTAAGCATATTATCCCTTATATGTGGTTATATCGCTTATTCGCCTATATTGTTATGCCTCAGCGTGGACAAAAAGAATCTCGTCTTTTATTTGTGCGAGAAGCGAAGAAGCTGTGCCAGAAAGAATTTAAGAGATGGTACACGCTAACAACAGAGGTTAATCCACTTCATCGTTATTTCAAGGATAAAGAACTTCCTATTCCAACATTGTATTTAATGGGGGATAAAGACTATATGTTCATCCACCCAGTAAAAGAAATGGTAGCAGAGCATGAATCGAGCCGCTTGCTTGAAATTGAAAACTGCGGGCATGTCTGTAATGTCGAAAGACCAGATGAATTTAATAAACACTCCATCGCGTTTATTAAATCGGTACAATAAAATAACCCTAAGTACTTTAATTGATGGTTAAGTGCTAACCGTTGAGTGCTAAGTGCTAAGTGCTAAGTGCTAAGTGCTAAGTGCTGACAGTTCCAGCATGCTCCAAACTGCGCTTCATTGAGCTCATTGCATTGTGGGCAGTGCCAGCTAACTTGGTCGCGATTGTTCTCTTGTTGTTGCACCGCTAAGATTAACGATTTAGCTTTCGCTTCTTGGGACACTTCGTGTAACCAGATGTAAGGTAGGGAGCTTTCGTCAAAAGGCACTTCGCCTCTCAATCCAAATACCCCCTCGCCACGTACCTCACACTGAACCCCTTCGGCAAACAGTTGCTGTTGCATGATATGTGTTTCGGTAGGATTATTACCTATGTATATCTTCATTTAGTCTGTACCTGGGGTGATTTTGAAAACCGAGCCATCGCCCATTTCGTGATTAAAGGAAATAACCCTAACAATGCAAAGGAAGCGAGAACAGCGGGTGATACTATGCCTGATAAACTGTCAATACTGGCGAGTTGGGTGCCTGCATTAAGGTAAACCGCGGTACCCGGTAGCATACCAAGTTGGCTGACCAAATAGTATTTTGAAACACGAATTGGGGTTAGCCCCATGAGTAGGTTAATTAGAAAAAATGGGAAAATAGGGATGAGCCTCAAAGAAAAAAGGTAAAACGCGCCATCCTTTTCAACGCCCTTGTTGATCGTCGCCAGTTTACCGCCGAACCGCTTTTGTACCCAATCACGTAGAAGAAAACGACTGCTAAGAAAAGCGAGCGTAGCGCCAATAGTACTTGCAAAAGAGACCAGCAATAAGCTCACCCAAAAACCAAATAACGCGGCGCCCAACAAAGTGACGACAGCGGCGCCTGGGACAGAGAAGGCGGTGATGGTGATATACAGAAAGAAATAGGTAAGCGCGGCAACCAAAAAATTATTGTCAATATAAGTGGCAAGCGCTGCCTGTTGTGCCTTGGCATTTTCTAAGGTCAGGTATTGTCCAAACTCTACGCCTAGAAAAACAATAACGGCAACAAATCCTAAGCCCAATAACAATTTTTTACTCATGTCCTACTCCATGTCGATAATGCATCTTTAGTATAAGACACGAACATCGGAATTTAACTTTCAAACAGATAAAAAAAAATCAGCTAATGGGCTGATTTTTTTATAAGTAAGAGAGAGCAAGTACTAATTGATATGATTGGCTAGCTCGTCGCGCTTGGCTTGTGGAATCACAGACCAGTGAGTACCATTAATCGCACCTTCTAACGCCCAAAGTAATTCGAGACCGACACTTGTCGAGTGTGTTTTTTGAATGGCCTTGAAGGCTTCAACGGATCCATGCTCTTGAAGTGAGTTCACCGATTCTATCCCCGCTTTTTTGAGCATGCGCTCTGTTGCAAGACGTAAATTCGGGAGATCTTTTAATCGGGTTGGTTTGCAGTCAGATTGTTTTACTTTTTCATCTTTTGCGTAATCCAACGCTGAGCGTGCGTAGCTCAATATTATTTCACTGTCATCCCAGCTATCTTCAGGTAGGGCAAAATATTTTGTCACTACTGGAAATCCGCGCTTTTTATAAACGTAAGGTTTGAAGCCGTTTTGCTTGAATGTCGCGACGGTTGTTGGGTTAGTTCTGATGTGTAATTTACTGTTCACTGCTAATGCAAACATCGTATCGTCAACAAAAATGCCAAATCCACCGAACATAGAGCGGGATTTGACTTTTCCAAGTTGAGCGAACAACTGCATCGAATTTTTTAATATTGGATTGTCCATATTTGTCTTTTCTCGGTGTTATTTGATTGTGTCACCAAAATCAGGTCCGAGAGTGTAGCAAACAGGCATCAATTCCTTGTTAAATTAAAAACAAGAATTCAGTGTCCTTTGCCATCGGTAACCCCGCTACCTACCATAAATGGTTTAGGCCGGAGGCTTTGCGTCCCAACTTTTCAGATGGTTTGCCCTGTGCGTGACTTTGTTAGAATAAAGAAAAAATGCGCTAATCTGCATTGAGATATAACTAAAGTGTGATGTTGCTTCAAAAATTAGACGGGTATTTGTGCTTAAGAGGTAACATAAACTAACAATAAGGCGTATAAAATCTGGGAACAAGATCAAAAAAAAGCGCCTAACTAGGCGCCTTTGTCATTTTTTTGTCAGGTTTTTGACAGAGTGGCGTTCAATTATCTCGGGGTGCATCTCAAATATACGTTTGTCATGACCTTTATCTTTTATGCGTTCTAGCAAAATCTCAAAGGCGTTCTTTCCGACACGACGTTTCGGTTGGTGAACCGTCGTCAGTGGTGGAGAAAAATACTCAGCAAGCTCAATGTTATCGTAACCAATCACAGAGATATCTTCTGGTACGTTCAAACCGAGTTGTTGTAAACGACTCATTAGGCCTAACGCCATCGTATCGTTAAAGCAGAACACGGCGCTTGGTCGTTCTTCCATTGCGGCAATACGATTCGCTGCGATGACCGCTGTGTCACACTCAAAGTTACCTTCAAATATACGGTCTTCTTTCATTTCGATGCCGGCTTCTGATAGCGCACGCTTGTAACCAATAATGCGTTCTTGGCACACCGCTTTTTCTAGGTGACCGCTCAAACATGCGATGTCCGTATGACCTTTATCAATTAGGTATTTTGTGGCGAGATAACCACCTTCCTCCGAATTATCAATGATCTTATCTGCTTGCGAGCTCTCAGGACCCCAGTCCATGATCACTTTAGGAATATCGGAGTGACGATCAAGCATGCTAAGAAGCTCTTCTGTGAGATCTGAACACATAACGAGAATACCGTCGACGCGCTTCTCTGCTAGCATCCGAATGTAATCTCTCTGCTTTTCATACACGCCACCAGTGTTACACAGAATTAATGTGTAACCTTGACGATAGCAATAGCTTTCAACGCCATCGATAACCTCGGAGAAGAATAAGTTCGTTGATTGTGTAACCAACATACCGATGGTTTTTGTTGAGTTACATTTTAAGCTTCGCGCAACGGCGCTTGGCGCGTAATTGAGTTCTTCTACGGCGGCGTTGACTTTTTCTTGTGTGGCTTCGGCAACAAAACGTGTTTTGTTAATAACGTGAGACACAGTAGTAGTTGAAACGCCAGCTAGACGGGCGACATCTTTGATTGTTGCCATAGCTTTATCCTATTAGTAACGGCTTTTGCGTATGGTCAGCAAAAACGTCGTTGCGGTAATGCAGCTTTGTTTAATTAAAAAAGCGCTTTGGTGTATGGAATGCGTACCGAGTAAGTGAACCTAGTGAAACATTGGATTCCAATTGTGGGTTAGCTATTCACCTGACAAGGACATAATAGCTAAAGATAGGAAAGCATGGGGCACTAAAATTTGGTTTTCGCATTGAAACGGCGGATTGTAATGCTAGTCGGTGACTCTAGCAACGTTTCAACCGACAAATTTGATGATAAATTAAAATTAATATGGGGTAACACCGCCACCTTGATTGATAGCGGTGTCTGCATCGGTTACTCAGCAGTTAAATAGTTAAGGTCTAACTGACAAAATGCAATGAGGAGTGTTGCTACCGCGGCGTAAAATCCAAATACATCATACTCTTTACATTTTTTTTCGAATTGAGGCAGCCATGTCATCAGGTGCTGATTAAGGTAATCAGCTTGCTCTAATAATGCGTTGTTGATGTGCGCCTCGGACTCCAGTTCATTAGAACGAATAATAAGGTTGCCGAGAAAGTCCAACTCTATCGCGAGGTGATCGGCTGGCTCATTTAAGTCTTCAGAGACGGCGACATTGTGTTTTTTTAACAGCTCGGTCATGTCATTAGCCGGTTTATCATTGAGAAGACCTGATTCACCTATGTACATTGAGGCATAAGGTAATGCGCCATGCTTATCTGATTTAAGAAATAGGTCACAAAAATCTGCGGATAGCTCAAGTTGGGCGTCTTCTCGAGTCTGTAATCGGTTCAAGCCATCAATGAGTGTATTGATCGGCGCTTCGAGTGATGGGTTTTCACCGAGACCGCTCAAAAAAGAACGTATTTCGACACTGTGATATTTATCCAGTTCTTGTTGAGTGAGCTCTTTGGCAAATAGGCTAGAAAGCCACCAGTATATCTCTGCACGTTGTTCATTAAATGCTTTCAATTCTTGCATCTTGTTCTCTCCAAAAGTCTTGCCCTTATTTTAGACAATAAAAATGAACAGCAGTAAGGGCAATAATGAAAAAAATCGAACGTTTATGAAGATAAATGAATAAAAGAGCGGTTGATGGTTTTAAAGCGACACCAGATGGGCAAGGTTCTGATTGCATATAGTGGATAAAAAGTGTTCTTGTCTTGAATCAATAAAAGCACGACTTTCTACACAATACCGTAATGTCCGCTAGAATTGTGACTAATTATGAATAGAATGGCTTCGGTCATAGATAGAATAGAAACGGTGAATATGAGTTATCACGTATTAGTAGTTGAAGATGATGTCGTTACGCGTAGCAAGTTGTCTGGTTACTTTGAGAGTGAAGGCTATTTAGTAAGCGAGGCTGAAAGCGGTGAAGAGATGCGACAAGTATTGCAGTCTTCCAGTGTCGACCTTGTCATGCTTGATATCAATCTTCCTGGTGAAGATGGTCTGATGTTAACTCGAGAGTTACGTAGCCAGTCTGATATCGGTATTATATTGGTAACAGGTCGTACTGATAGTATTGATCGGATCGTTGGCCTAGAAATGGGCGCAGATGACTATGTAACGAAACCGTTTGAATTAAGAGAATTATTGGTCAGAGTTAAAAACTTACTGTGGCGTATTGCTCAAGCTCGTAAGCAGCCCTTAATATCACAAAGTGCCGAGAACGAGCATGTTGTGCACTTTGGGGAGTGGTTATTCGATAAACAGCGCCGCTCATTAAGTTGCAATGGTGAACCAGTCAAACTGACAAAAGCCGAGTATGAGCTTTTAGTCGCGTTATCTACTTACCCTAATCAAGTTCTGAGTCGTGAGCGAATCTTGAACATGATCAGTCATCGAGTTGACGCGCCAAATGATCGCACTATTGATGTATTAATCCGACGTATGCGCACTAAAATGGAAGCGGATCCGAAAAACCCACAAATATTCATCACGGTTCATGGTGAAGGATATATGTTTGCGGGTGACTAGCGACTACGTTTAATTTAACGATGTAGGTTGCACTCTTTCACAAAAATAGCGTGTCTCATCATTAAAAAACAGAGCTCCATCGTTAAAAAAGCCAGGCGTTTAACACAGCCTGGCTTTTTTACATCAATGTACTTAGAGCCAGTGCACTTAGAATCAGCGCACTTAGAACCAGCGCACATAGAACCACAGCAATTAGAACCACAGCAATTAGAGCGAGATGATATTATCCCTAGCTAAGGTTGAGCAGATTCTGCGGGTGGGCTAAGGGCCTTGTCAGTGCTGGTATCCAATGGCGTGCCTTCATTTCCCTGTTCACCCTCAACGTTACTCTTTCCTACAACGGTTGCATCGTCGTCACCTTCTAACGTTGAAAGTGGATTATCTTCAGGCGTGAGCTCATCTGTAGACGACACTCCCTCGCTCGCAACCCAGTCACGTAACCTTTGCCATGCCAGCCCCATGGTTTCATGCCAGTATCGCTCTGTTTGTTCGAGGTAGCGAGCTTGCGGGGTATATTTTTGCCATGCTTGCTCAATATCTTTTTGGGCCAAAAAGTTAGTGGGCGCAGGGTAGGGTACTAAGCCTGCAGATTCAAACTCGTACATCGCTCTTTGCATATGACTGGCTGACGTCACAAGAACCAATTTTCTGTTTTTGACAAATGCGGTGGCTTGTCTTGCTTCTTCCCAGGTGTCTTTCGCGGTTTCAAGCAAAATAATCTCGGACTTAGCGACACCAAGTCCCAGTGCGACCTTCGCCATCATTCTTGCGTGGCTGACATCGGTGCCACCTGCGTATCCAGAGAGGATCATTTTTGCACCAGGGTACATACGCATAATTCGTATGCCTTCGCTGAGCCTCATAAGTGAGGTTCGACTAAGCTGCGAAGTCGGAGGCAAATCATCATCAACAGTATGACCCCCACCGAGTACCATGACATAGTCAATCGTTTCGTTGATCGGTAAGAAAGGCTTGTATTGACGCTCTAATGGCATCAATAATCGGCTTGACAAAGGTTGGAAGGCGATGAGAAAAATCCCACAAAGTGATACAAGAATAATCATGCATCCTATTCTGCGCCTTGCAGTAAACATAATAAGCGCGAGTCCCAAAAAACCTAGGATCAGCATAGCTGGCAAAGGCATTAGAAGGGATGACACGATTTTTTTCAGCTCAAACATAAACTAATAGTCCGAAAAAACACCACTTAACGCTAAAAAAGGAGCTTGCCCCTTTATTCCTGTCACTTATATGACAGAATAGCAGTCCGATTGGCTATCTTAACTTAATAAACCGTGATGCAAGACCGTAATTTCGACGATATCGCCCACAAATTTGCAAAAAATATTTACGGCTCAGAGAAGGGAGAAATACGCCAAACTATTGTTTGGGAAGACTTAACCCACGCTCTTGCCGTGTTGGATGATACTAGAAAAACACTGCAAATATTAGATGCAGGTGGTGGATTAGGGCAAGTTTCGCAAAGGCTTGCGGCGAGGGGCCATCATGTCACCTTATGTGACCTATCGTCCGAGATGCTGAAACTTGCGAAATCTGACGTAGATAAAAAGGGTCTTCAGGCACAGTATCGCTGGGTCCACAGTGCGGTCCAAGATATTGATGAGCAGTTAGAAGGCCCCGTCGACCTCGTGTTGTTTCACGCCGTTATGGAATGGTTAGCTGACCCTAAATCAGCGCTTAAAACCGTATTAAGGCAAGTCAAACCCGGTGGCGTTGCCTCCGTTATGTTCTATAACCATCATGGGTTGGTGTTTAAGAATGTCATTTGTGGCAATATCCCGCATGTGTTGGATGGAATGCCTCATAGAAAAAGATTTAAGCTTCAGCCGCAACAGGGGTTGAAGCCAGACGAGGTGTATCAGTGGATTGAGGAAGCGGGATTTACGATTCATGGTAAATCTGGCATTCGCTCATTTAGTGATTACATCGGCAATATGCAGTACATGGGAGATTACACGGCTGAAGAGGTTCTGAAGTTAGAGCAACAGCTGTGTCGGCAAGAGCCTTATCTCTCTATGGGTCGATATATTCATGTATGGGCACAAAAAAATGAACAGGAAAGATCATGAGTGAACACGCTCTTCCTGCTGGAGACAAACCTATTGACGAACTTGTCGGATGGGTTAAACAGCATGATTTTTCATTAAATCTGTCAACAGAACGGTTGGCGTTTCTCATTTCTATCGCAGTTTTGAGTAACGAAAGGTTTGATGAAGAGCTGGGCGAAGGAGAATTGCATGACGCGTTCAAGATCGTAACCCAGCAGTTTGATGAGACCGGTGATGCATCTGCATTCCGCGCAAATAATGCGATTAATGAGCTCGTAAAACAGAAGCTCATGAGTCGTTTTACCAGTGAAGTGACCGATGGGGCGAGCATTTATCGCTTGAGTCCATTGGCGATTGGTATTACCGACTATTACGTCAGACATCGCGAATTTTCTAAGCTACGTTTATCGATTCAGTTGTCTATGGTGGCTGATGAGATGGCGAAGGCCATTGTGTCTGCGCAAGAAGGTGGCACGGTTGGCCATTGGCGTAAAAATGTCTTTGGCGTTTTAAAGTATTCGGTTGGGGAAATTTTCGACCAGATTGATCTTAACCAACGTGTCATGGATGAACAGCAGCAATTAATGAAACAGCAGATCGCAGAGCTACTAAATAAAGACTGGCGAGAGGCGATCAATAACTGTGAATCATTGCTATCAGAAACGTCTGCAAATCTTAGAGAATTGCAAGATACGCTGCAGGCAGCTGGTGATGAACTACAAACCCAGATTCTTGATATTCAAGAGATCGTCTACGGTGATGATGAGCTCGAATTTGTTGGTGAGGCACTGTTTGGGCTTCAAATGAAGCTTGACCGCATTATTAGCTGGGGACAGCAGGCCATCGACCTTTGGATCGGCTACGACCGTCATGTGCACAAGTTCATTCGAACCGCGATTGATATGGACCAAAACAGAGCGTTTAGCCAACGGTTACGCCAATCGGTCACGGACTATTTTGATGCGCCTTGGTATCTGACCTACGCTGACGCTGAGAAGCTGTCAGACCTACGTGATGATGCCCTCGTACTGCGCAATGAAGAAGTGACGGGTGCCGTACCATTAGACGTCGAATACGAAGAATTTGAACAAGTGAATGATGAGCTTGCAGAGCGCATCGCTGAGATGTTGAAAGTGCACAGAGAACGTGGTGCGGCCATCGATTTAGGCCGAGTACTAAGAGACTATTTAACCGCCCATCCTCAAACACATCATTTTGATTTAGCAAGAATCGTGATCGATCAAGCCGTCAGACTCGGTTATTCACAATCTGACTACGCGGCTATTCAGCCCGACTGGCAAGCGATCAACGATTTTGGCGCAAAGGTACAAGCAAATGTCATCGACAAATATTGACGAATACATGTCAGAGAAACTGGCAAAAGCAATCACTAATCCCCTGTTCCCCGCACTCGATAGTGCCCTTCGAGCAGGGCGACACGTCTCGTCGGAAGACCTAGACAACCACGCATTACTGTGTGATTTTGAACTAGAGCTAGCCTCATTCTATCAACGCTATAACACCGAACTGGTGAAAGCCGCAGAAGGCTTCTTCTACCTAAGACCACGTTCTACAACGTTGATTGGACGAAGCGTGCTTTCAGAGCTCGATATGCTGGTCGGAAAAGTACTGTGTTTCCTTTATCTGAGCCCTGAGCGTCTTGCGCATGAAGGTATCTTCACCAATCAAGAACTCTACGAAGAGATTCTATCATTGGCAGATGAAACCAAACTAATGCGTCTCGTAACGAATCGCGCGACCGGCTCTGATCTCGATAAAGAAAAACTGTTTGATAAGGTGAAAACGTCTCTTCGTCGTTTACGCCGTTTAGGTATGACGATTTCTATCGGTGATACTGGCAAGTTTCGTATCAGCGAAGCGGTCTTCAGGTTTGGTGCAGACGTGAGGTTGGGTGACGATATGCGAGATGCACAACTTCGCCTGATTCGAGACGGTGAAGCGGTTGCTCACTCTCAAGCACCTATGCAACAAAGCTTGATTCCTAGCGAAGAAACGACTAGTAATGATGAGCAATTAAGTAACAACGAAAACGAGCAAGGGCAATTCGAGGCTGACGTATGATTGAAAGAGGCAAGTATCAATCAATGACCATGATCAACTGGAACGGGTTCTTTGCTCGTACCTTTGATATCGACGGTCTTGTAACCACCTTATCTGGCGGAAATGGCGCTGGTAAATCGACGGCGATGGCCTCGTTCATTACGGCATTGATCCCGGATCAAAGTTTACTGCATTTTAGAAACACCACAGAAGCAGGGAGCTCCCAAGCCTCGCGTGACAAAGGGCTTTACGGAAAACTACAGCCGGGTACCTGTTATTCAGCGCTGGATGTGGTGAATTCACGAAATCAACGCATTTTGTTTGTGGTTAAGCTGCAGCAAGTCGCGGGTCGCGATAAGAAAGTGGATATCAAGCCCTTTATTATTCAGGGTTTGCCAAGTCATGTTAAACCGACCGATGTGTTGATTGAAAATGTGTCAGACAACCATGCTCGCGTTCGCCAGATCAACGAAGTCAAAGACGTCGTGAGTGCGATGGAAGGCGTTCAATTCAAAGCCTTCAGCTCGATTGTTGAATACCATTCGCAAATGTTTGATTTCGGCGTATTGCCGAAAAAGTTGCGTAATAACAGCGACCGCTCTAAGTTTTACCGATTAATTGAAGCCTCATTATACGGCGGGATCTCAAGCGCGATTACTCGTTCGCTTCGTGATTATCTATTACCGCAGAATGGTGGTGTGAAGAAAGCCTTCCAAGATATGGAGTCGGCGCTGCGTGAAAACCGCATGACCCTAGAGGCGATCAAAACCACACAAGCCGACCGAGATCTGTTTAAACATCTGATCACCGAGTCAACGAATTACGTGGCGGCTGATTACATGCGTCATGCAAATGAAAGGCGTAATAAGCTAGAGCAAACACTGGCGCTGCGTGGTGAGTTATTTGGTTCGCGCCAAAGTCTTATTTCTCAAAACGAATTGCTCAACAACGTTCAGCAGGCGTTGACCATGCTGGTGGAAAGTGAGGCTGGCTTAGAACAAGACCATCAAGCGGCGCAAGACCATCTACAACTGGTGCAAAACGCCCTACGCCAGCAAGAAAAAATTGCTCGCTATCAGGAAGATCTTGAAGAGCTGAGCGAGCGTTTAGAAGAACAGGTGATGGTGGTTGAGGAAGCGCAAGAGCGTAAACTCATCGCAGAAGAGCAAAGTGTTCAGGCCGAGGAAGAGGTGGATAGCCTTAAGACTCAACTCGCTGATTACCAACAAGCGCTTGATGTTCAGCAAACACGAACCTTGCAGTATCAACAAGCCGTGCAAGCGCTGGAGAAAGCTCGCCAGTTGTTGGGTCAAGTTGATCTTGATGAAAGCACGGCCGCGGCTCAGCTTACGGCATTAAAAGCGCAAGAAACCACGACCACGACAACCCTGCTTGAGCTTAAGCATCGTGTCGATTTATCGTCGGCAGCCGCGCAACAATTCGAGTCTGCGTTGGCGTTAGTCAAACAGGTTGTGGCTAACGTGAGCCGTGCTGAAGCGTCAAGTGTCGCGAAAGGGTTGATGAAAGATTTCAACCAACATCAGCAAACGCTAAAAGATGAAAATCAACTGCGCGCTCAGTATCGTGATGTTGAGAAATCAATGGAACAGCAGCAGCAAGCGAAGCAGTTGCTAACCGATGTCGAGCAACAAGGCGTCGTCATTACCAGTGAAGCCGATTTAGAACTTGAGTCAGAAAATCAGCGCGAACGTGTACTGGAAACAGAGCTACAGCTTGAAACGCTAAAAGATACGCAGCGCGATACAAAACAGAAAGCACAAACCTACAGTGCTGACATCGCAAAATTAGAATCATATGCACCACAATGGATTCGCTCGTTTAACGCCTTAGAAGCATTACGTGAACAATCGGCGCTAGAGTTGGTCGACCGCTCTGATGTGATTGCCTCAATGCAACAGATCAACGAATCTGAACGCCAGACAGCGTCTTCTAGAGACACACTAGCGATCAAACGTGAAGAGCTTGAAAGAGAGATCGAGCGCCTGGCTTCGCCGGGTGGTTCAAACGATCCTCGTCTCAAGGGGTTAGCCGATACATTAGGTGGCGTTCTATTGTCAGAGATTTATGACGATATTACCTTAGATGACGCCCCGTATTTTAGTGCCATGTATGGTCCAGCTCGTCACGCTATTGTGGTCTCAAACCTAGACGGCATTAAAGAAAAGTTAGTCGAGCTGGATGATTGTCCGGAAGACCTCTATATCATTGAAGGTGATATTGATGCCTTTGATGACAGCACCTTTGATGCAGACGAACTCGGCGGCGCGGTTTGCGTTCAATTAAATGAACGTCAACTGCGTTATTCACGTTTTCCAACCATTCCATTGTTTGGACGCGCTGCGCGTGATCAGCGTTTAGAGTTGTTGCGTGAGCAAAGAGATGAGACCGTCGAGCTACATGCAAAAGCTGCGTTTGATGCTCAGAAACTTCAACGACTTTATCAAGCGTTCAATGCGTTTGTTGCCGAACACATGCAGCTCGCTTTTGACGAGGACCCTGAGCAGGCGATTGCCGTATTGCGTGAGCAATTAGGGCAATGTAATCGTCAGAACAACGATCTGAAGCAACAAGAACAGAGTGTGGTCTCACAATTTAAACAAGCCAAACAGACGGTTGTGTTACTTGACCGTCTTACCATGGCAGCGAACATGTTATTTGATGAGACGCTTGTTGAGCGCTTTGAAACCTTACAGGTTCGTATTGAAGAACTGAATTCAGCGAAGCAATTTGTCTCTGTTCATGGAGCGGTGCTTGCTAAATTGGCGGAAGTGTCGAATGCGTTGGATAGCGATCCAGAACAGTTTGATGCGCTAGAAGGTGAGTACAACAGACTTGATGTCGCGCTGCAGACCCTGAAAGGTCAGATTTTTGCCGTCGCTGATTTGGTAGAGCGTCGTCCACATTTCGCTTATGCAGATTCAGTTGAGATGCTAAGTAAAAGCAGCGAATTGAGTGAGCAACTCAAGGCTAAATTGGTTCAAGCAGAAGCCGCTCGTGGTCGCCTGCGTGATGGGTTGAAACAAGCTCAAGAACAATCGAATCAATACAACCAAGTCATGGCCTCGCTGAAAAGTTCATATCAAGCGAAGCAAGAAACCGTTCAAGAATTTAAGGTTGAGTTGCAAGACTACGGTGTGGTTGCGGATGAAACCGCGTTTGAGCGTGCAGAAAAGCGTCGTGAAGAGCTGCATTTAGCGCTGCAAACCTCACGTACTCGTAAAAGCGAGTATGAAAAAACCATGACAGCGACAGAGCTCGAAATGAAGGGGCTGGTGAAGCGCCTGAAAAAGGCTCAAAAAGAGTATGTTGAACTGCGCACTTATGTGGTTGCCGCCAAGGCGGGTTGGTGCAGCGTCCTACGTCTAGCAAAAGAAAATGATGTAGAACGTCGACTGCATCGTCGTGAATTGGCTTATCTTAGCGCAAATGAACTGCGTTCTATGTCGGATAAGTCGCTAGGTGCGCTACGTTTAGCGGTTGCTGATAATGAAAACTTACGTGATGCGCTAAGGTTGTCTGAAGACAATGCTAAGCCTGAGCGTAAGGTCTTATTCTATATCGCAGTTTATCAACACTTACGTGAACGAATTCGCCAAGATATTATTCGCACCGATGATCCGGTAGAAGCGATTGAAGAGATGGAAGTGGAGCTTGCTCGACTGACTGAAGAACTGACACAGCGTGAAAACCGCCTTGCATTGAGCTCAGATTCTGTCTCTAGTATCATTAAAAAGACCATCCAACGAGAGCAAAATCGTATTCGAATGCTCAATCAAGGCTTATCCAATATCCACTTTGGGCAAGTCAAGGGTGTGCGTCTCAACGTGAAAGTTCGTGAAAGCCATGAGCAGCTGCTCGAGGCATTGACGCGCGAACACACTGACTTGTTTGAAACCATGCGCTACACCTTCTCTGAAGCGATGGCGAAATTGTTCCAGCGCGTTAATCCACATATTGATATGGGGCAGCGCTCGCCACAGGTATTAGGTGAAGAGCTTCTTGATTATCGTAATTATCTCGAACTCAGCGTTGAAGTGAACCGTGGGTCCGATGGTTGGTTGCAAGCCGAGTCTGGTGCGTTGTCGACAGGTGAAGCCATTGGTACTGGCCAATCTATCCTATTGATGGTCGTACAAAGTTGGGAAGAAGAATCGAGACGCTTACGTAGCAAGGACATTGTTCCTTGCCGATTATTGTTCTTGGACGAAGCAGCACGTTTAGATGCGAAGTCGATCGCTACCTTGTTTGAGCTATGTGATCGTCAAGGCATGCAGTTATTGATAGCGGCACCTGAAAACATCAGCCCAGAGAAGGGTACAACGTATAAACTCGTTCGTAAGGTCTTTAAAGATCACGAGCATGTGCATGTCGTTGGTCTGCGAGGGTTTGGTGAGAATAAGCAAGCAGAACAGATAAAAGAGCTTGAAGAGCAGATCTTAGGTTAAGATCCAATTGGATATAGGTAGAAAGAGGCGTGGCACGATAAGTGTCATGCCTCTTTTTTGTTGTCACTCTTTAACCTTATTCAATGAGGGTGATAATCGTTTTTTGGGCGACGCCGAAAAGTGCTCACGGGGTTGTTATCCATTCGTATAAGACGGTATCGGTCTAGGGTGATTTCGACACTCTACTTCTCGTGGGTCAGCCGAGACGTATTTCAACGTAAATTTCAAAAACCTTTCCGGACAAAAGCTAGCCTTAATCAGTAACGAAAACATCCAACAATTCGTCATTCCTTTGAAGAAAAGAATCTACCGACAGCGCTCACTGAACCAAAACAGTATCAAAAACTAACCGTCATCCCCTTGAAAAAGGGGATCTTCATCAGCGTGTTGTAAACCTATTCTGGTGTCATTCGTGTCTATTTAAGTGAGCCACACGCTTTAGGCGATCCTCGTCTGCACGAGCATAAAGGCGTAATAGGGGGGGAAGAGCGATCAGCTAGGAAGTCACTGCCCATAAATGAGTCGGCTTAGTCTTCACCAGCGCAGATTGAACTCTAGCATGTTAGTGCTATCCCAAATAAAAACTAACCGTCATCCCCTTGAAAAGGGGATCATCATCAGCGTGTTGTGAGCCTTTTCTGGTGTCATTCGTGTCTATTTAAGTGAGCCACATGCTTTACGCAATCCTCGTCTGCACGAGCATAACGGCGTAATAGGGGGGGGGTGAAGAGCGATCAGCTAGGAAGTCACTGCCCATAAATGAGTCGGCTTAGTCTTCATCAGCGCAGAATGAACTTTGGCATGTTAGTGATCTCACAAATAAAACTAACCGTCATCCCCTTGAAAAAGGGGATCTTCATCAGCGTGTTGTGAACCTATTCTGGTGTCATTCGTGTCTATTTAAGTGAGCCACACGCTTTAGGCGATCCTCGTCTGCACGAGCATAACGGCGTAATTGAGATGGTTTGAAGAGCGATTAGCTAGGAAGACACTGCCCAGAAATGAGTCGGCTTAGTCTTAACTGGCGCAGAATGAACTCTGGCATGTTAGTGCTATCCTAAATAAAAACTAACCGTCATCCCCTTGAAAAAGGGGATCTTCATCAGCGTGTTGTAAACCTATTCTGGTGTCATTCGTGTCTATTTAAGTGAGTCACACGCTTTGGGCGATCCTCGTCTGCACGAGCATAACGGCGTAATAGGGGGAAGAGCGATCAGCTAGGAAGTCACTGCTCAGAAATGAGTCGGCTTAGTCTTCACCAGCGTAGAATGAACTCTGGCATGTTAGTGATCTCACAAATAAAACTAACCGTCATCCCCTTGAAAAAGGGGATCTTCATCAGCGTGTTGTGAACCTATTCTGGTGTCATTCGTGTCTATTTAAGTGATTCACACGCTTTGGGCGACCCTCGTCTGTAAGCGACAACTAGTGTAAGCATGAAGTGTTCGATTAGTAGTACCTGTATTTTGCTCAAAAAAAAACGGTGAGTATAAAACTCACCGTTCTTGTTTAGTTTGTTAGTCGTTTGGGTGACCAAACATCTTCGCCGCGTACTCGACTCGTTCTTCCGGAGAAGGGTATTCGAATGGGTTTGGTGTTCCCAGTGACTCGATGTGTTGAAGGCGTGGAAGTAATCCACTGCCGTTCGCTATCTGAATAGCAAGCCCTGGTCGAGCATTCAACTCGAGCACCATTGGCCCTTCTTCACGGTCGAGCACCATGTCTGTGCCCATGTAACCGAGCGTTGTCATCTCATAGGCACTGGAGGCAAGCGTCAATAAGCGCTTCCAATGCGGAACCACTAATTGAGACAACTCTTTTCCTGTATCAGGATGAAGCAGTACAGGTTGATCGTATTGAACTGCGCGAACGGCTTTGCCAGTGGCAATGTCAATACCAACCCCTACGGCGCCTTGGTGCAAGTTTGCCTTACCGTCTGACATCGAGGTCGACAAGCGCATCATGGCCATAACAGGGTAGCCCTGAAAGACGATAATACGGACATCAGGCACACCTTCGTAACTAAAGCCGTCGAAGCAATCATCAAACTTGATGAGGTTCTCGACGACCGCTACGTCATTTTTGCCACCTAAAGAGAACAAACCTGCTAGCGCGTTACTGATGTGACGCTCAACATCGACCTCGTTGATCGTTGCCCCTGATGGTTTGGTGTACACCCCATCTTTATGGTCAATGATCACCAGAATGCCTTTACCACCACTGCCTTGAGCAGGCTTGATAACAAAACCAGGCCACTCTTTGACCATTTTATGAACTTTCTTTACTTCGGCTTGGCTGCGAATAACGCCAATCAAAGCCGGTGTGGTAGCTCCGGCTTTTTCCGCAATAATCTTGGTCTGCAACTTATCATCAACCAAGGGGTACTTAGAGCGATCATTGTATTTACTAATGTAACTATGGTTTCGCTTGTTCATTCCCATAATGCCACGGTCACGTAGCTTAAACGGGCTAGTAATCTTGTCGAACATAGATTAATCCTCCGTTAGAGGTTTGAATCGACGAAGCTCTGTTAGACGATAACCTGTATAAGTACCGACTAATAAAATCGCTCCAAGGATGACCAGCTGTAAACCGATAAAGTTAAACGTCAGATGTTGGATGTATGGATTGGTCATTGCCAGATAGACAATCACAGCCGTTGCTAGAGAGCCACCGCCTTGCAGCACGACTTCCTTCACGCCTTCTTCTTCCCACAAGATAGACATACGTTCAATCGTCCACGACAGGATGATCATAGGGAAGAACGTGATAGAGAGTCCTTCGGTAAGGCCAATCTTAAACGCGACAACGGTAAAGACGGAAATAATCAAAATAACCGTGATTATGACGGCAGATATTCGTGCGACTAACAAGAGATTGAGCTTGGATAAGTAACTACGAATGACAAGACCTGTACCGACAATGAGCAAAAAGCCCACAATACCAGTGACCAGTTGAGTCTGCACAAATGCGACCGCAATCAGTACCGGCATGAAAGTACCCGATGTTTTTAATCCGACGAGAACGCGCAATAACACAACGATTAACGCACCAATCGGAATCAACATAATGGTCTTAAACATAGCTTGCTCTTCGAGCGGCAAACTGTGGATAGAGAAGTTTAATAGGCCATCAGAGTCGACTTTACTGTTTGTTGCCTCTTGCGCGCTGACTTCTTGAGCGATCATAGTAAAGTGCACTTTACTGTCTTTACCGCCTACGACGTCAAGTAATGACACGTTTGAAGCATCCCAAACCAGTAGGTTGTTCTTTTTGAGACCGTCTGCAGACTCGGGCGCAAAAATTTGCCATTTAGCGCCGTCCCAGACCTGGATCATTTGCTGAATCGACTGTCTACGACGACCATCTTCTAGCTCAATCACACCAACCGTTTTACTTGGAACTTCAGCAAACGCTAACAGCTTAGCCGCCGCTTGGGTTTTATTCATCGTATTGAGGATAAGTGCCGAGTTTTGGCTATCGACATCGTTAAGGGTTTTGATGAGTTCGCGAGTGAAGGTGATGTTGTCAGAAGAGCGGCCATTTGCGCGATCAATTAGAGCAATCGCCGCGGCTTCTTCTGGGCCGTCAAAGGTTGGGATAACCATGTCGCCAGTGGGTGGCTCTGATTGTGCAACCGCTTGATCATCGACTAAAAACTGTGTTTTATAGTATATCGTTTGTGGCCCGTTAGCTTCACGGATAGACCATTCTGCTCGTCGACCAGCATCGGTGTCTACGTAAGAGATGCCGTAGCCAGGTGAAGAGGCTGACTCACTGATTAGAGTGAAACCGTCTTGTGTATAGGGAGCGGCTAGGGACACTTTAGCTGGCTCGCCCGTACCATTGAACTCGACACGAGATTCAATATCCCAAACTTGACGAGCTTCGCCCGGGGTCCAAGGCACACCATAGGTGTCGTGTCTTAAGACGCTAAGCGCGATACCTATTGCAATCAGTACACCAACTGATAAAAAAAATGGAATACGTGAAGTCATAAACAACCTTATTATTGTAATTTACTTTCCCTGAAAGTGTTATTCAAAAGAGATTCATTCGTTAGAAGAAAGTATATATTGCTGACTTACGTCAACTAAAGCAATATCTTTGATGAATTCTCTTCCTAGTAATATAGGGTGGGTCATTTGAGAGCGATCTGCCAATGTAAATTGCGCTTTTTCATGGATTTTTCCGACACGAATCCATAATTGAACGACAGCTCTGCGTTCAGCTTTGTCATTTGTTGGTTGGCGAATCTTGACGTAACGTACTACTGGGGATTCAATCCAGCGTTTTTCTTGCTCTTTAGCGTGATCGTCGATGAGATGAAACTTGACCCATTCTTTCCCATCCCGCTCAAATACCTGAATATCAACCGCGTTTAATGAAGAGGTCGCGGCACCAGTATCCACACGAGCGTCAAAGCCGCGTTTTAGGGCATCCAGCTCAACCTTCTCCACTGAACCTAACAATACGGGCTTCGATGAATTAGAAGCAATGATAGGGGCAGGTTGTTTCTGGGGCTCTGCAAGTTTTTCAACAGCGCTTTCTTGATTGCTTTGTAATGTGTCGATGCGTTCGGTGAGCGCAATCACTTCGGATTCAAGGCTATCGATGTAGTCACTTTGGTTGCTAATTTGTAAATCTAAATTGGTCAGGCGATTATCAATGCGCTGCTCTGAGGTCTCAATCGCGTTTAAGGTACTTTGGTGAAGTTCTTGGTGGTTTACGGAAGTGCAGCCAGCGAGCAGAGCGATGGCGGCAAGCGGTACCAAGCGTTTGTACATCTTAAATCCTAAATAGTAAGTGGTCAGTGGGAATGGGTCGACGCGAATTTTAACGCATCAAATAGGGAGGATGATACTCCCTATTGTCAGCGCTACGTCAGAGTTATTACTTGCTGGTATTGATCGTAGAAAAACCGCGCAAAAAACGATTTAACTGCTTGGATTATCGGCAATTAGTACTGCGCGACGTGGCGCTGGATACCCCTCGATTGTTTTGCTTGGGTCACTAGGGTCTAGATAATCAGGTAGTGAGTTATGGGTCATCCACTCCGTGGTTCGTTGTTCGCCGACAGAGGTGACGTTTTCGTCAACAATGCGAACATTTTCAAAGCCTACTTTCTCGAGCCATACCTTTAACGCGAGTGCAGACGGGAAAAAATAGACATTGCGCATTTGCGCATAGCGATCGAATGGCACCAATACGGCGTTTTCATCGCCGTCGATAACCAGCGTCTCAAGGATTAACTCACCACCTGGGACCAATTGGTTTTTTAGTTGAATCAAATGGTCGAGCGGAGAACGGCGGTGATACAAGACACCCATACTAAAGACGGTATCGAAGGCCTCAAGCTCTGGTAATTGCTCGATACCGAGCGGCAACAAATGGGCTCTCTGGTCATCTCCCATGAGTTTACGAATTGCCTCAAACTGCACCAAAAATAGATGAGAAGGGTCGATGCCCACACACAAGCGTGCGCCTTCGCCTAGCATGCGCCACATGTGGTAACCATTACCGCAACCGACATCGAGAACAGAGCGGTCTTTTAGAGGGGTAATATGAGGAAGTACTCGGTCCCACTTCCAGTCTGAGCGCCATTCGGTATCAATATGGATGTCATGGACAGTATACGGACCTTTGCGCCATGGGTGGAATGTTCGAAGCAGGCTTTCGAGTTTTTTCATTTCTCCAACCGGCAGCGCGTCATTATTGGATAAGCTCACACTGTTTTTAAGATCGATTTGATCTGGCGTGCCGTCTTGGATTTTTGCCAGTGCTCGTAACCAACGGTCGAAGTCACCATGTTGTGCGTTTTGCCAATCAGTCAATTGTTGTGGCAGTACGGTCAACCATGGCTGTAAGCGTGTATCTTGGGCAATAAGTTGGTAAAAATTTGCAAAGTTAAACATGGGAATCTCGATAGGGTTGACTTATTTAATGGCGAACATAGAACCAAAATTGAAACATTGGAACCAGACTTCAGAACTGCTGAATCCGATATCATTAAAACGTTGTTTATGAGTGGCGATCGAATCTGGACGCATGACGTGCTCAATGGCGCTTCGCTTTTGACTGATCTCTAATTCGCTATAGCCATTGGCTCGTTTAAAATCATGGTGCAAATCGATCAATAACTCGTGAGCAGCCTCATCTTCAAAGATGTACTTTTCAGAGAGGATCAAAATGCCTCCAGGACGCAAGCCACGGTAGATTTTTTCAAGTAGCGTTAGGCGGTCTTCTGGCGATAGGAACTGTAAGGTAAAATTAAGTACCACGACGGACGCATTGTCGATTTCGATGTGGCGGATATCGGCCTCAATGACATCAACCGGTGTATCCGAACGGTAAGCATTGATATGCAGCTTGCATCGTTCGACCATAGCTGAAGAGTTATCGACGGCAATGATCTTGCAACCTTCTTGATGAATATGGCGACGCATAGACAAGGTTGCCGCCCCTAATGAACACCCAAGGTCGTACACAACAGAATGAGGTTTGGCAAAGCGTTCAGCCAACATACCGATCGCTGAAATGATATTACTGTAGCCTGGTACCGATCGCTGAATCATGTCTGGGAAGACTTCTGCAACCCTTTCATCAAACGTGAAATCACCAATTTTATTGATAGGCGCAGAGAATATCGTATCTTTGTTTTCCATGTCGTCTCTCTCATTCTGTAGACGTAATAAAAAGGCGCGCATTTTACGCTATTCACTATAGCTTGTCATTAGAAGAAAAGAATGGGCAAATTAAGCGCGGACGATGAGGAGAAAGAGTGGGGTAACAGAAGGTCAATAAAGCTCATTGTATGGCTGCAGGAATTAGGCGCTTTTTCAGACGTAATGCTCTGTTTGACTCATGTGACGTAAGGCTTTATGTCGACATGATGATAACGTCTGTTTTATAGCGATGTTACGTGTGGATATGACTCAAGTGAATACGCCTAAAACATCGATATTTGTTGTTCATTTTTCTTTGGCGGAAATGGTGCAAGGCGCGCCAGTTCGACATGATCGTTGAGCTGCGAATAAAGTCGCTTAGCCAGCTCTGGTGCGAACTGATTATCGGGGGTGTGGATCATTAAATACGGCTGTTTTCCTTCTGCTATCCATTGAGGCAGTTTGGATAGCCAAGGTTTAAAGAAAGCATCGTTTTCCGCAAGATCAGGGTGACCGATGAATCGAATCATTGGACGCTGAGCCGTCGCAATGGCGTGTACGGGTACCTTAGGCTTGTTGCTGTGGGCGTCGATGACCGCCGGCGTATCTGGTTTGGCAGAAAAAACAGGCCGACTGTCCATAATGATTCGATCTATCTCTTGTTCAACAAGCCATTGATTCAAGCGTTTCTCATGGTTGCTTTTATCGAAAAAAGCAGGGTGACGAACCTCTACGCCCAACGGCATGTCGAAAGGGAGTTGTTGTCGAAAGGTCTGCAATGCAGAAAATGCATCGGGACCGAAGCTACGTGGTAACTGAATCGTCAACATACCCAGTTTTTCTTGTAGCGGTTGCATGGTATCTAAGAATGCTTTAAGTGGCGCTTTACAGTGTTTAAGTTGCTGATCGTGAGTAATGGCTTTCGGAAGCTTGAAAGTAAAACGAAAGTTGTTAGGCGTGGCAGCATGCCAATTATTCACCGTGTTGGCGCTGGGTGTGGCGTAAAACGTCGTATTCCCTTCCACGGTATGGAACACCGAGGCATAGCGCTCTAGGCGTTCATTTGGCTTAGTGCCAGAGCCATATAAGGAATGAAGCCAGTCACTGTGGGACCACATGGTTAGACCTAATCGTAAACTCAGTTCGTTCATTCTGGCGTCCGCTGCTGGATTGTTGATATTTTGTCCATTTGGTCAAATAGACGAAGTCTGACGGTAATTAAACACAACAAAACTGTCAATTTAGGTCGATTTTAGACGATTTTCCGAGTATAAATGAACCTTTAATTTTGTGCGTGGTAATTGTGGTTATTCAATAAGCAGTTCACGGGCAATTTGATTCTTTTAATAATTGGAAATTGGGAAATTCACTATGCGTAGCCATTACTGTGGTCACCTGAACAAGTCCCTTGCAGGACAAACTGTAGATTTGTGCGGCTGGGTTAATCGTCGCCGTGATTTAGGCGGTCTTATCTTTATTGATATGCGAGATCGCGAAGGTATCGTTCAGGTAGTTGTCGATCCAGATATGGCGGATGTGTTCGAAGTGGCAAGCCAACTTCGTAACGAATTCTGCATTAAGCTGACGGGTGAAGTTCGCGTTCGTCCAGAAAGCCAAGTGAACAAAGACATGGCAACGGGTGAAGTGGAAATTCTGGCATCAGGCCTAGAAATCATTAACCGTTCAGATGTACTGCCTCTTGATTTCAACCAAACTAACTCAGAAGAGCAGCGCCTGAAGTATCGTTATATCGATCTTCGTCGTCCAGAGATGAGCGACCGCATTAAATTGCGCGCTAAAGCGTCAAGCTTTGTTCGTCGTTTCCTAGATGACAATGGCTTCCTCGACATTGAGACACCAGTACTGACGAAAGCAACGCCAGAAGGTGCGCGTGATTACTTGGTGCCAAGCCGCGTACACAAAGGGTCATTCTACGCATTGCCGCAATCACCGCAGCTATTTAAGCAGCTTCTGATGATGTCTGGTTTTGACCGTTACTACCAGATCGTTAAATGTTTCCGTGATGAAGATTTGCGTGCTGACCGTCAGCCTGAATTTACTCAAATCGATATCGAAACCTCATTCATGTCAGCAGAGCAAGTGCGTGCAACGACAGAGAAAATGGTTCGTGACATGTGGCAGGAATTGCTGACAGTCGATCTAGGTGATTTCCCTATCATGCCGTTCTCTGAAGCGATTCGTCGTTTTGGTTCTGATAAGCCTGATCTACGTAACCCATTAGAGCTTGTTGATATTGCTGACCTTGTTAAAGATGTCGAATTCAAAGTGTTCTCTGGCCCTGCGAACAACGAAAAAGGCCGCGTAGCGGTTATTCGTGTTCCTGGTGGCGCGAAGCTGACTCGTAAGCAAATTGATGGCTACGGTGAGTTTGTTGGTATCTACGGAGCGAAAGGCTTGGCATGGATGAAAGTCAACGATCGTGCCGCTGGCATTGATGGTGTTCAGTCTCCAGTGGCTAAGTTCCTAAACGAAGAAGTGATCAACGGTATTCTTGAGCGCACTCAAGCAGAATCTGGCGATATTATCTTGTTTGGTGCCGATACTCAGAATGTCGTCTCTGAAGCACTTGGCGCGTTGCGTCTAAAACTGGGTAAAGACCTAGAGCTAACAGATACATCAGCATGGAAACCACTTTGGGTTATCGATTTCCCAATGTTTGAAGAAGATGGTGAAGGTAACTTGCACGCGATGCACCACCCGTTCACATCACCTTTAGGCATGGATGCAGAAACGCTTAAAGCAAACCCTGCGGCCGCTATTTCAAATGCGTACGATATGGTTATTAACGGCTACGAAGTGGGGGGCGGTTCTGTACGTATTCATAATGCAGAAATGCAGTCTGCGGTATTTGGCATCTTAGGTATTGAAGAAACTGAGCAACGCGAGAAGTTTGGCTTCCTACTGGATGCATTGAAGTACGGTACACCACCTCATGCTGGTCTTGCGTTCGGCCTTGACCGTTTGGTGATGCTACTGTGTGGAACTGACAATATCCGTGACGTTATTGCGTTCCCTAAAACGACGGCAGCAGCATGTCTACTGACAGATGCGCCTAGCCTTGCAAACCCTGCTTCACTTGATGAGCTTGCGATTGCGGTGAAAGTTGCCAAAGAAAAAGACGCATAAGACGTTTTCTTGTACCGATGATTTCTGGTGTACAGATTAACCATACGCGCATATATCGATCCAAGCGCCTGTAAGGCTATGAATATATAGATACAATGAAATCAAACAAATAATCCCGCTCCGGCGGGATTTTTTATACCTAATTTAGGTATAGTAATGACAATCACCTTCTCAATCTTATCCAATTAAATAGAATTCAAAGGATTCCTTATGGCTGGTCATAGTAAATGGGCGAACATACGTCATCGTAAAGCGGCGCAAGACTCAAAGCGTGGCAAGATTTTCACCAAGCTGATTCGTGAAATTGTGGTTGCAGCAAAAGAAGGCGGCGCAGAGCCTGAGAACAACCCGCGTTTAAGAGCGGCAATTGATAAGGCATTATCCAACAACATGACGCGAGACACAGTGAATCGTGCCGTCAGTCGTGGAGCGGGTGGCGAAGGCGATGACAATATGGAAACCGTGATCTATGAGGGCTATGGACCCGCGGGTACCGCAGTCATGGTTGAATGCATGACCGACAACCGAAACCGAACCGTTTCAGGTGTGCGCCACGCCTTTTCAAAGTCAGGTGGTAACCTGGGAACGGACGGCAGCGTCAGCTATCTATTTGAAAAGAAAGGTGTGATCTCCTACGCCCCGGGCCTAAATGAAGATGATGTCATGGAAGTCGCGCTTGAAAGCGGTGCCGATGATATTGAAACAGGGGATGATGGGGCCATTGATGTCTATACGGCACCTGCTGAATTTGGTCAGGTAAAAGATGCACTCGATTCAGCGGGGTTAGAAGCAGCGAACGCTGAAGTAACGTTGGTACCGTCAACGAAAGCGGATCTGGATATAGAATCCGCCCCGAAACTCTTGCGCCTTATCGATGCGTTAGAAGACTTAGATGATGTCCAAGAGGTCTATCACAATGGTGACATCTCTGACGATGTCGCGGCTGCGTTATAACCATGTCGATTATTCTTGGTATTGATCCCGGATCTCGAATTACAGGTTACGGTGTCATCCGTCAGCAAGGCAGGCATTTGTACTACCTTGGCAGTGGCTGTATTCGTATGTCTGAAAAAGAGCTGCCTGGACGCCTCAAACAGATCTACGCAGGTGTGAGTGAAATTATCACTCAGTTCCAACCTGATGTTTTTGCCATTGAGCAGGTGTTTATGTCTAAAAACGCCGACTCAGCACTTAAACTTGGGCAAGCTCGTGGCAGTGCTATTGTTGCGGCGGTTAATCACGACCTTCCGGTCCATGAATACGCGGCGCGTTTAATCAAACAAGCCGTGACAGGTACGGGTGGGGCAGATAAAGCGCAAGTGCAACATATGGTGATGAGTATGCTAAAGCTTGCGGCAAAACCACAAGCGGACGCAGCGGATGCGCTGGGTGTCGCGATTTGCCATGCGAACACCAATAAAACGCTTATTGCATTGGCGGGTAAAGCCACTGGTGCTAAGCGTGGACGCTATCGATAGGGCGTATTGCCCTATCAATTACTTATTGATCTATCTGATTATATGTTGTCCTAACCAACTATTTATTGCTTGATCCCCCGTATTCCCCTGATTCGGCGCCTTCTCAGATGTTATACATGATGTTATACATAGTGGCTTATCTAGCTAAGCTGGTGGTTAGCCCTCTAGAAAGCGTCGCCCTTGTTGCCGATGATATTTTTAACGATAAGCGCCCCACACTTTTGTAGCAAACTCGAGTGAATGCGTTGTTAAATTATTGTTAATATCTATAATTGGTCCGATGAGTCATGTCAACGGACCAATTATAATGAAAAACAATGTCATCTGGCACACCTTTATATTTGATGCTTCTCGCTTGTCCCATACGGTATTAAGAAGGGCTGAGATTACGGCTGTTTTTGCTGTTGTGGCTTTTATTGTGGGTTTATATAGCGCAATTAAGTGGCATGGCAATGGTCATGCGGCTTTGTTCATGACGTCTCTCATTCTAATCGTGTTGGAGTGTATCTCTGTTGCACTGTTACGCTGGACACGCGGTATTACCCTAGCGCTAAATGTTGGCTTTCTTGGCATGACCACGCATGCACTGAATATCATTTACCAAAGTGGCGGTATTGTTGATTCCACTCAATCATTTTGGGCGCCGTTACTTATTGTGGCTTTTTACCTGTCTGCATCACGCGTGATGGCGTTAACCTGGAGCCTGACTATCGTGCTCGTCGCCTGTGCGATGACGTATCTTCACACGACGGGTTATGCTTATCCCCAGATTGAGTTGTCCGCAAGTAAGCAGACTATCGAGATATGGTCTGGGATGATATTGCCGCTGTTGGTGATCTGCTTTGCGCAAAGCTTTACCTCAAAACAAAAAGAGAGCGCCATTACCCGCGCAGAAAAATCGTTACAGCAAAGTGAGCGTGAAGCGCAGAAATCGGCGGAGGGGCAATCGAAACTCGATGCGACATTTGTGGTGGTGAATGAGAGTGTGGAAGAGCTGGATGAGGTCATCCACCATGTGAATACGCAGTCGTCGCAACTCACCGACAATGTGCAATCCTTAGGGTTAAATAGCGCCTCTCAAGCGAGCGCTGCGGAAGAAATGAGTCAACAGCTAGAGCAGCTTTCCGCGTTTACTCAAGATTCGGTGGCCTTCATGTCACAAGTGACGCAGCAAACGGAAGCCATAAAATCCCAGGCAGAAAGCAGCAGTGACATGCTAAGCGCGTCAACCCAAGCGATCGCTAACATAGACCAAAGTAACCAAAAAGTGGTCTCGGTGATGGCGTTGATCACGACCGTGGCTGACCAAACCAATTTACTCGCACTTAACGCTGCCATTGAAGCGGCACGCGCTGGTGAGCACGGCCGAGGTTTTGCTGTGGTGGCAGAGCAGGTACGAGAGTTGTCATCCAAAACCAGTAACTCGGTTGAAGAGATCCGTGCACTCATTGGGGATAGTCAAAGAGAGATTACCTCTGGCCAGCAAACGATTCAGACGACGGTGACGGAATTAAGTCAGATGATTGAGCAAGTTCAGGTGATTTCGACTGAGATTAGCGACCTAAGCCAACTTGTCAGCCAACAGAACCAAGCAATTAGCGAGCTAGATCAAGCCAGTAGTGAGGTCGCACATTCTGTCGCGGACAGTAAAACGGTCGCGGAAGACATTCAATCGATTACCCTAAAACTGAACCAACAGATCAATGAGGGAACAGAGTTGTCTGAGCGTCTTCGTACCGTATTAGCTTAATTACGCGGTAGCTGCCGCTTCGAACGGTCTCACCTAAATAACTGGATACCCATCCAGTTATTCTATATCCTAAGCCCTATTACAATAAGCATGAGAAATTACACTGTGATAGGACGATTACGCGGAATTCTAGTCGAGAAGCAGCCCCCTGAATTATTGATTGAGGTAGGGGGTGTTGGCTATGAAGTCCAAATGCCAATGAGCTGTTTCTATGAATTGCCAGAAGTCGGTCAAGAAGCCATTATTTATACACACTTTGTCGTGCGAGAAGATGCGCAACTTTTGTATGGCTTTAACTCGGTGAGCGAGCGAGCGCTGTTCAGAGAGGTCATTAAGGCCAACGGTGTCGGACCAAAACTGGGCCTAGGTATCCTTTCCGGTATGTCGGCGAGTCAGTTTGTTTCTTGTGTTGAGCGTGAAGACATCTCCACATTAGTGAAGCTTCCTGGTGTCGGTAAGAAAACCGCTGAACGCCTTGTTGTTGAAATGAAAGACCGCCTGAAAGGGTGGGGGGCCGGTGACCTATTTACTCCGGCAACCGATGCAGCGCCAATTGATGGCATGTCATCGTCGAATAACGCAGAAGATGAAGCGGTGAGTGCGCTGCTTGCGCTAGGCTATAAATCTGCGCAAGCATCCAAAGTGGTGTCACAAGTAGCAAAGCCTGGAATGAGCAGCGAAGCACTTATCCGCGAAGCATTGCGTACCATGGTTTAAGCTTGATAACGGTTCTATAGAGACGAATATATGATTGAAGCTGATCGCTTAATTGCTCCAGAAAATCCAGTTTTCAAAGACGAAGACGTGATTGATAGAGCAATTCGGCCAAAAAAATTAGCCGACTACGAAGGACAACAGCATGTTAGCGACCAAATGGAAATTTTCATTAAGGCCGCGCAGTTGCGAAATGAACCGCTTGATCATTTGTTGATCTTTGGCCCTCCAGGCCTAGGTAAAACAACGCTCGCCAATATTGTTGCCAATGAAATGGAAGTGAGTATCCGAACAACGTCTGGACCTGTATTGGAAAAGGCAGGAGATTTGGCGGCATTGCTCACTAACCTTGAAGAAAACGATGTCCTGTTTATTGATGAGATACACCGACTGAGCCCTATGGTTGAAGAGATCTTGTATCCTGCTATGGAAGATTATCAGTTGGACATCATGATTGGCGAAGGCCCAGCAGCACGTTCAATCAAGATCGATTTACCCCCATTTACCTTGATCGGCGCGACCACAAGAGCGGGCTCGTTAACGTCTCCGTTACGTGATCGCTTCGGTATTGTACAACGCCTCGAATATTATAAAATTGCTGACTTACAACGTATTGTTCAGCGAAGTGCAGCCTGCCTAAACCTGTCTATGGAGCCTGAGGGAGCATTAGAGATTGCGCGTCGTGCCCGAGGAACGCCTCGAATTGCCAACCGCTTATTGCGCCGCGTACGTGATTACGCCGAAGTAAAAGGTGATGGCCATATTTGTTCTGATATTGCCGATAAAGCCTTGAATATGCTCGATGTCGATCATCAAGGATTTGATTATATGGACCGTAAACTTCTTTTGGCCATTATGGAGAAGTTTTCAGGCGGCCCAGTTGGTTTGGACAACTTAGCCGCAGCCATTGGTGAAGAAAAAGACACCATTGAGGATGTGATCGAACCGTATTTGATTCAACAAGGCTATTTGCAAAGAACGCCGCGGGGAAGAATTGCTTCTGACCGTGCCTATTTGCATTTTGGTGTTGATAAGTAATCAATGTAAACGGATTGGGCAATAAACGTCAGCGATTATGGTAAACGCTCCGCAATGTTAACCGTGCCCATCGACGATAAATAAAAAATTACTTTTCAATTTTACACCTACTAATCGGCATGCCGTTGATATGGCGCGGCATGCTGATGTTGCTGAATAGTAAACAGTGACTCATTCGATCTGAGCATGTTGTTGGCTATAACCCTTACCACTAAAGGGTTGCTTACGCTTTACTGCCGTACTGGCCCATTCCCCAATCTCGTTACAAATCCACGCTAAATTTGATCTGTGTCATTGTGAGCAAAGATCGTACAATCAACTCTTTGTCTTTATTGATGTAAATCAAAGCACGCCAGCAAATAAACCTTTTGAAACTGATTCAATTTACCAGTAATATTAGCCGCAGCTATATTAGCGCAAGCTTAACAAATAACTAACCATTAGGGTACATATTCGCAACAAGGATGATGCTAAGTCTCAACAAGTTTAATGTAAATTAAACAGTCATCCTTGTCGCTTAATATAGAACGTGTCGTTCAGCCGACACAAAAGGAGTTACCATGATAGACGTAGTGGAGCTGTCGCGATTGCAATTTGCACTCACGGCGATGTATCACTTCTTGTTCGTTCCATTGACACTCGGTATGGCGTTTCTTCTCGCTATAATGGAGTCTCTGTACGTAATGACCGATAAGCAAATCTACAAGGACATGACAAAGTTCTGGGGTAAGCTGTTCGGGATTAACTTTGCACTTGGTGTTGCCACCGGTTTGACCATGGAGTTCCAATTTGGTACCAACTGGTCGTACTATTCACATTATGTGGGTGATATTTTTGGTGCGCCACTCGCCATCGAGGCCCTTGTTGCCTTCTTCCTAGAGTCCACTTTTGTCGGTCTTTTCTTCTTTGGCTGGGATAGGCTAAGTAAGCGTCAGCATTTAGCCGTAACATGGCTAGTTGCACTGGGTTCAAGCTTTTCTGCTTTATGGATCCTGGTTGCGAACGGTTGGATGCAACACCCTGTAGGTGCTGAGTTCAACTACGAAACCATGCGTATGGAAATGGTGAGCTTCGCTGATGTGGTATTGAATCCGGTTGCTCAGGTGAAATTTGTTCACACCGTGGCATCTGGTTACACCGCAGGTGCGATGTTCGTTCTAGGTATCAGCTCATACTATATTTTGAAAGGCCGCGATCTAGCATTCGCTCGTCGTTCATTTGCTATCGCTGCTTCTTTTGGGATGGCGGCTATCCTGTCTGTTATCATCCTAGGTGATGAGTCTGGCTATGAGTTAGGCGACGTTCAAAAAGTGAAACTGGCGGCAATCGAAGCTGAATGGCACACCGAACCTGCTCCAGCCGCATTCACCCTGTTTGGCCTGCCAAATCAAGACGAAATGCATACGGACTTTGCCGTCAAGATCCCATACGTGATGGGCATCATCGCCACGCGTTCTCTTGATACAGAAGTGACGGGCCTACGCGACCTACGTGAAGAACACGTTGACCGTATTCGTACCGGTATGTACGCCTATGAGTTGCTTGAAAAACTTCGCGCCGGTGACCGCAGTGACGAGAACCTTGTTGCGTTTGATGAAGTAAAAGAAGACCTCGGCTATGGTCTCCTACTGAAGCGTTATACCGATCAAGTGGTTGATGCGACGGAAGACCAAATTCAAGCAGCAGCGGATGACTCAATCCCGACCGTTTGGCCGTTATTCTGGTCGTTCCGTGTGATGGTAGCGTGTGGCTTTATCATGTTATTCATCTTTGGTGCGGCATTTGTTCAAACGTGTCGTCAAAAGATCACCCAAAAGCCATGGCTTCTAAAAGCCGCGCTATTTGGTATGCCACTACCTTGGATTGCAATTGAAGCCGGTTGGTTTGTCGCAGAGTACGGTCGTCAACCATGGGCGGTGGGTGAAATCCTTCCTACCCACGTAGCGGCGTCCGCATTAACAATGAGTCAATTATGGACCTCGTTGTTCGCCATCATAGCGCTCTATACCGTATTCCTTGTTGCTGAAGTTTACCTCATGGTGAAATTCGCACGTAAAGGACCAAGTAGCTTGAAGACAGGCCGTTATCATTTTGAACAAAATGGCGACTCGGCTGAAGATAAAGTTAATCGACAAGTCGAAGCGTAAGCAGGGAGAAATAGAATGTTTGATTACGAAGTCTTACGATTTATCTGGTGGATACTAATCGGCGTACTACTGGCTGGTTTCGCTATCACCGACGGTTTTGATATGGGTGTGGGCGCACTTGTCCCATTCGTAGGAAAAACGGATACGCAGCGTCGTGTCATGATTAATTCCATCGCTCCGCACTGGGATGGCAACCAAGTATGGTTGATCACCGCGGGTGGTGCACTGTTTGCCGCTTGGCCATTGGTCTATGCAACGTCGTTCTCTGGTTTCTACTTAGCCATGATCTTGACGTTGGCAGCACTTTGGCTACGTCCTTTGGGCTTAGATTACCGCTCTAAAATCGAAGATCCAAGATGGCGTAATACTTGGGATATCGCCATTTCAATCAGTGGCATTGTCCCGCCGATTATCTTTGGTGTGGCATTCGGAAACCTGTTACAAGGCGTACCGTTCCAGCTGAATGAATTCATGATGTCGACATACCACGGTTCATTCTTCGGCTTGCTCAACCCGTTTGCATTGCTATGTGGTTTTGTTAGCTTGTTCATGATCATTTTGCAAGGCTCTACTTGGTTGCAGATGAAAACCACTGGTGAGGTACATGACCGAGCTCGCAGTATCGCTCAGGTTATGGGTCTACTCGTTGTCGGTGCCTTTGTTGCAGCAGGCTTCTGGATTCAAAACATTGATGGTTACGTAATTGTAAGTAGCCTTGATACAGGCGCAGCGTCGAATCCTCTCAATAAAGAAGTAGTACGTGAAGCAGGTGCATGGATGGCGAACTTCGAGAAGTATCCATTGCTTTGGATTGCACCTGCACTAGGCGTGTTCATGCCATTACTCGCGGCGATTGCTTCTCGTTTTGAAAAATGTGCGTTTTCGTTCATCGCTTCAAGTCTAGCGAATGGCGGTATCATCTTTACCGCAGGGTTTGCTATGTTCCCGTTTGTGATGCCAAGCAGCCTGAATCCAAGCAACAGTTTGACAATGTGGGATTCAACCTCAAGTGAACTGACGTTGAACTTGATGACTGGGGTTGCGTTTGTCATGGTACCGGTGATTCTTAGCTACACCGCTTGGACCTACTACAAAATGTTTGGTCGTCTTGATGACAAGTTCATCGAAGAAAACAAAAACTCACTTTATTAAGGAGCACATAGAATGTGGTATTTTGCTTGGATTTTAGGTGTTCTTCTAGCGTGTGCGTTCGGCATCATTAACGCATTGTGGCTAGAACACAGTGAAATGATGGACAAGGACAGTGAGTAGTCTCAACGAGCAGGTTGCGAACCTTCACCAGTGGCTCGATAAAACGTGGTTACGCGTTATATCATTGGTACTCGGTTTTGGTCATGTTGGAATATTCATGTGGCGACCGGATGCGTACGCAGAGCAAATCGGTGGCTTTCCATCGGGCTTAGGGCTGGTTTTTGTCTTTGCCCTATGTTCCAGCATGGTATATGGCGTTGGTTTTAAACCAAGATTCTGGCTTTGGCAGATCGTCTTTAGCCCCTATATACCGCTCACTGTATTGAGTTACTTGACGATACTGTACGTTAGTTAAAAAACATACGTTAGTGACTAAAGCCGTCAGTTAGGAAAAAGCTCGAGCATTCGCTCGGGCTTTTTGTTTTTTGGCATACCGTTTTTATTGATAAACCACACCAAACGGACACTTTTGGTAACAACTTAATCAGTTGAGTGTAAATTTTCGCACTTTATCCCAAATTTCTTGTCAGCAGTAATAACAATCATATCCACTTAGGCTATATTAGGGCGTTGTTGTTTATAGGAAATTATCAATTTGATTGACTTACCATCGTATTTTGAATTCCCGGTCACCGTGTATTACGAAGATACCGACGCGGGAGGCGTGGTCTACCATTCCAATTATTTGAAGTTTTTTGAGCGCGCACGTACCGAGCTACTGCGTAGTATCGGCGTGAGTCAAAATGTCTTACTAGAAGAGCATATTGGTTTTGTCGTTCGCCACATGGATATCGACTTTGTTCGAGGTGCTCGATTAGATGCTCATCTCACCGTCAAAACCGTTGTTTCAGAATTTAAACGCGCCTCATTAACGTTTCAACAAGAAATAGTCGATGCAGAGGGTGTGACATTCGCGAAGGCACTGGTTAAAGTGGCATGTATTGATAATGTTAAAATGAAGCCGAAGGCAATACCTTCGTCAATCTTATTGGAGTTAAAACGTGAACGCTGAAATTTCGTTTTTGGATCTTTTTCTACAAGCCAGTTTGCTTGTAAAGCTTGTCATGATGATCTTGCTGGGAATGTCGGTCGTGTCTTGGGCTATGATCATCAAGCGTAGTAAGGTTTTAACGCAAGCGACCAAAGCCTCGGATGTCTTTGAAGACCGATTCTGGTCGGGTGCCGATTTGTCGGTGATCTACCAAGACGTGAAGAAACGTAAAGATGAACTCTCAGGAAGCGAAGAGATCTTTTACAGCGGCTTCACTGAATTTTTAAGATTAAGACAATCTAATTCAGATTCGCCAGCTTACATCATGGAAGGGACTGGCCGTTCTATGCGTGTTGCGGTGGCTCGTGAGGTGGATGATCTTGAGGCAAACCTACCATTCTTAGCCACCGTGGGTTCTATCAGCCCGTATATCGGCTTATTTGGTACTGTTTGGGGCATCATGCATGCCTTCATTGCCCTTGGTGAAGTTAAGCAAGCAACGCTCGCAATGGTGGCACCGGGTATCGCTGAAGCATTGATTGCTACCGCGATGGGACTGTTTGCCGCTATTCCAGCCGTCATGGCCTATAACCGTCTGAGCACAAAAGTAGGTAAGCTAGAGCATAACTACGCAACGTTCTCAGAAGAGTTTTACTCAATCCTGCACCGTCAAGCGATGGCCGGTAAGGAACAGTAATGGCAGGTTACCAACGTAAGAAAAGAAAACTGACCGCAGAGATAAACGTTGTCCCCTACATCGATGTGATGTTGGTGCTGCTGATTATCTTTATGGTGACATCACCTTTTGTTACTCAAGGGGTGGATGTGGAATTGCCAAAAACGTCAACGGCGAAGCCTGCGTCTGATCTTGCCGGCGATACCGACGCGAGCTTTATTATTGTTGAAGTGGATCGTGATGGAAATTTTGGCCTTAGTGTCAACAACGAAGACGTACAACGTGGTTTAAGCCTGCAAGACATAATCGTCAGGGTGCGTGCAGAATTGTCCATTAATCCTAATTCGCCAGTGGCTGTGGGCGGCGATGCCGCAACACCCTACGCCGAAGTGGTTTTGTTATTAGATGAGTTGAGTCAAGCAGGGATACCTAAAGTAGGCCTGTTGACCGATATCAGGGAATAGTCATCGCAGCAGTATGAAGAAAAATAATAAAAACAACGCCACCCGTTACGGAAAGCCGATTGCCATTTCTTTATTGGCGCATGTGATTTTGATTGCGGCACTGCTTTTGGGTACGGATTTTACAATGGAAGAACCTGAGCCTGCGGGCATGGTTCAGGCTGTTGTCATTGACCCTGCGCGAGTTCGGCAGCAAGCTCAAGAAATTCGCAAGCAGCGCGAAACGGCCTCAAAGAAAGAGCAAGATCGCTTAGATAAACTGCGCAGAGAAAGTGAGCAGCTTGAAAGAAATCGTAAAGCGGAAGAGGAGCGCATTCGCACCTTGAAAGCGCAACAAGCTAAGCAAGCACAAGCGACACGTGAAGCTGAAAAACGCGCTAAGCAAGAAAACGAACGTGCAGCCAAAGCCGAAGCAGAAAGAAAAACTCAGGAAGCGGCAGTCCGCAAGGCCGAACAAGAACGTCTTGTCAAAGAAGCCGCGATTGTTAAGGCTGAGCAAGAACGTGTTGAGCGAGAAAAAGCCGCACAAGAGGCGCAAGAAAAAGCTCGTCGTGAAAAAGAAGCGGCAGAGAAAGCTGAGCAACAACGCATCGAAAAAGAAAAGGCAGCCAAAGCCGCGGCAGAGAAAGCACGTCAAGAGCAAGAACGTTTGAAGCAACTTGAACGTGAGAGGCAAGAACAAGAAGCCGCAATGAATGATATTTTTGCAGGGCTTGAAAGCGAATCTGAGTTAAATACATCAGCGCGCTCACAGCATGTGACATCTGAGTTGCAGAGAATGGGGGCGATTTACACCCAGCTTATTCAACAAAAACTGTTGCTTGAGGACAGTTTTCGGGGAAAGCAATGTCGAGTTAATTTGAAGTTGATTCCTGCTGGTAATGGCGCTATTGCTGGTGAGGTAAAGGTACTCGATGGGGACAACCGATTATGCGCTGCAACAAGAAGGGCGATTACGCAAGTAGGAACCTTCCCGCTTGCGAAAGAAGCCGATGTAAATGCACAACTTAAGAACATCAATCTGACCGTCGTTCCAGAGTAATAAGGAAGAGCTCGTGATTAAGCGAATATTAATGGGAATGGTATTGTTGTTTAGCGTTACCACGCAAACAGCCAATGCCGCTTTAGAACTTGTCATTACCGATGGTATTGATTCCGCACGTCCTATCGCTATTGTGCCATTCAAATGGGCAGGCGAGGGTGAGTTACCGCAAGATGTGTCGGGTGTTATTTCATCCGATTTACAGCGTAGTGGTAAATTTAGTCCGGTTGCGACCAGTAAAATGCCGCAAACGCCTTACGATGCGGCTGACATCAACTTTGAGTCGTGGACACCGATCGGTGTCGATTCATTGCTGACCGGCACCATAGTCAAAAAAGCCGATGGTAACTATGAAATTAGCTATCAACTGGTTGATGTCGTTCGTGGTCAATTAACTGGTGGTCAGTCTAAAGCGTTAAGCGACGATGGCCAGTTGGTCCTGTCTAATGACCATGTATTATTTAAAAAGAAAGCGACCGTTCCGGCCAACCGTTTACGTGAATATGCGCACCGTATTGCCGATTTGGTCTACGAAGAGCTGACGGGTGAGCGTGGTGCCTTTTTAACACGTATTGCCTATGTTGTTGTCAACGATAAAGACCAGTACCCGTACCAAATGCGTATTGCCGATTACGATGGTTACAACGAAAAGCTCGTGCTTCGTTCAAAGCAGCCATTAATGTCTCCAGCATGGTCACCAGACGGCAAGAAGTTGGCGTATGTGAGCTTCCAAAATGGTCAAGCTGAAATCTTTATCATGAATATCTATACCGGTAAGCGTGAAAAGATAACGTCATTCCCTCGTCATAATGGTGCGCCAAGATTCTCTCCTGACGGCAAGTCGCTGGCGATTACGTTATCAAAGACTGGGCAACTGCATGTATATACGCTCAACCTAGAAACGAGAAAACTTCGTCAAATAACTAGCGGTCGGTCAAATAATACAGAACCGTATTGGAAACCAGGTGGAAATTCCCTTATTTTTACGTCGGATAGGGGTGGTAACCCTCAGATTTATGAAGTAAATTTGTCCGACGGTAAAACAAAACGAATCACATGGCAGGGTAGCCAAAACCTTGGTGGGCAGATCACCCCCGATGGTCGTTACCTCGTGATGGTCAATCGCTCGAACACGGGCTTTAATCTTGCTAAACAAGACTTAGAAACGGGTTCAGTACAAATCCTCACGAAAACACTGCTGGATGAGTCACCAAGTATCGCGCCAAATGGCGGCATGGTGATATATAGCTCCATTTATAACAAGACTAACGTTCTTTCAATGGTTTCAATTGATGGACGATTTAAAGCTAGACTACCGGCAACAAATGGGCGTGTTCGAGCGCCTGCATGGTCACCGTTTTTATAGCAAATAAATTTTAGGTTAAGGAAAAAACAATGCAACTAAACAAAGTTTTTAAGGGTTTGCTAATCGCACTACCAGTTCTTGCTATGACGGCTTGTAGCTCAAGTGACGACGCCGCATCAACAACAGGTTCAGAAACAACAAATCAACAACAAGAAACAACCGTTGTAACGCCTATTGACCAAAGTGCACAGCTTTCTGAGCAAGAAATGAAAGAGAAAGCACTTCGTGAAAATCAAACTATCTACTTTGCGTTTGATAACTCAACGATTGCTGGTGACTACGAAGACATGCTTGCGGCTCACGCGATGTACCTAAGCAAAGATGCAGCGCTTAAAGTGACTATCGAAGGTCATGCCGACGAACGTGGCACGCCTGAGTACAACATCGCACTAGGCGAGCGTCGTGCACAAGCTGTTGCTAAGTACATCCAAGCACTGGGTGTTCAAGCAGACCAAATCTCTATCGTTAGCTACGGCGAAGAGAAACCATTAGTTCTAGGTCAGTCTGACGATGCATATGCAAAAAATCGTCGCGCAGTTCTAGTATACTAATTTAAAAACGGCCACTGAGGGTTTAACCTTTATGACAAGTAACATTAAGCGCGCAGTTACGCTTACGTTACTAGCCGGCGCAGCGAGCTCAGTGCTCGCTGCGAAAGCACCGGTTACCGACTTGAGCACTGCAACATCATCTTCGGCGACGGTGGCTTCTCTTGCATCCGCACACGCTGCGACCAACGAGACCGATATTCAACGTTTGGAGCGTTTGCTTCAAAACCGTAATCGAGTGCAAGCGCAGATGCAGCAGCAACTCGATGAAATGACACAAGAAATCGCAACGCTTCGTGGTGAGCTAGAGCGAAACAGCTATAACATGGATCAAATGTTGCAGCGCCAGAGAGAGCTCTTTATCGAAATTGATAAACTTCGCTCACAAGGCAGCACTGCCGCCGTGGTTGCACCTGCGGGCAAAGCCGCAGAATCAACAGGGAAGTTTAGTACCGATGTTGATGAGCAAACCGCCTACCAAAACGCGGTTGATTTGATCCTTAAGAAGCGTGATTACGCTGGTGCGATTGCCGCATTTAAGCAGTTTCAAACCGATTACCCTGATTCGACCTTCGCACCTAATACGCATTACTGGCTAGGCCAATTGTATTTTGCTAAGCGTCAAGACAGCGAAGCAGAAGCCAGCTTCAAAGCGGTACTGTCGTTTAAAGAGTCTAATAAGCGCGCCGATGCGCTGGTAAAACTAGGCGATCTCGCAAAACGTGGTAATAAAGCGGCGGAAGCTAAAAAGTATTATCAGCAAGTCGTGGATGAATACCCAGCTAGCTCTTCTGCTAAAGTCGCCCAGACTAACCTGCAGTAAGGCATAGTGACGCGAGTTCGTGAGGAGATTTTTTTATCCCACACGCTTGCCACTTCATTACTTCCAGAAAAAGAGAGCTCGATTGAGCTCTCTTTTTTCATCTGCCTTTTTTGATCTACCTTTGAATGCGTCTGGTTTGTTTGTCATCTATTGGCGAATCAATAGATAAGCATGCCTTAATTTTGTCCTTGGGCTCAGTTCCGTGTACAATACTCGGATTATTTGGAAGTAGCATAGAGCCCGCTATGAGCCACATCTTAGATTCGATTGATACAATATACCCATTCCCTCCTAAGCCCGTTCTATTAACGGACCAGGAAAAGCAGCAGCACATATCAGCAATCAAAGCATTGTTGATAGAAAAAGACGCTGTGCTTATTGCCCACTATTATACCGATCCTGAAATTCAAGCATTAGCCGAAGAAACCGGTGGTTTTGTTGGTGATTCGCTTGAGATGGCCAAGTTTGGTAACCGTCACTCTGCATCAACCCTTATTATTGCTGGTGTGCGTTTTATGGGAGAATCTGCAAAGATCCTAACCCCTGAAAAACGTATCTTGATGCCAACGCTTGAGGCGGAATGCTCACTAGACTTAGGCTGTCCTGAAGACAAGTTTTCAGAATTTTGTGACGCTCACCCTGACCATACGGTAGTGGTTTACGCCAACACGTCAGCGGCAGTTAAAGCGCGCGCCGATTGGGTGGTGACCTCGAGTATCGCACTCGAGATCGTTGAGCATCTAGATGCGGAAGACAAGCCGATCATCTGGGGTCCAGATCGTCACCTTGGCTCGTATATCGCGAATCAAACGGGTGCAGATATGCTGCTTTGGCAGGGTGAATGTATCGTCCACGACGAGTTTTCTGCAAAAGCACTGAAAGACATGAAGTCGGTGTACCCTGAAGCGGCAATTCTTGTTCACCCAGAATCGCCAGCCAGTGTGGTTGAGTTAGCGGATTGTGTGGGCTCGACGAGTCAGTTGATTAAATCCGCCAAAGCACTGCCGAATAAGCAGCTTATTGTGGCCACCGACAAAGGCATCTTCTTTAAGATGCAGCAGTTGGTCCCAGAGAAAGAACTTATCGAAGCGCCGACTGCTGGCGCTGGCGCGACCTGTCGTAGCTGCGCGCACTGTCCTTGGATGGCGATGAATGGTTTGAAAGCGATCGAGAGCGCCTTGGTTGATGGCGGAAAAGAACATGAAGTCTTCGTTGACGAAGCCGTTCGAGTGAAGTCACTGATACCGTTAAACCGCATGCTAGATTTTGCTGAGCAGCTGCAGATTCAAGTGAAAGGCAACGCTTAGCGCGCTAATCACATAGAATCGTTAATTTTATTAAAAACCAGCCTTTTGGCTGGTTTTTTCATATATGCTTAATAGCAATACCCACGAATAGAAAGGAATGTTGTGGTCATTTGGTTACAGCTAAGAAAGTGGTTTCATTCTCACTTGTTCGAGCTCAGGTTAAAAAGCCTTGCGCTCATACTTGGGCTTTATGTTGCCTTATCTTGGATACTGCTTTGGGGCAGTGGAGAAGCGGATCTTACCGTTCCTTTTTCTCAGTTTATCTATTTTATGATTGTCACGGCATCCACGGTTGGTTATGGCGATCTGTCACCGACGACCGAGGCTGGACGGTGGGTGACGGTACTCTTTGTTATACCGGGAGGCTTGAGCCTTTTTGCCGCACTCCTCGGAAGGTTGGCGGCGTTAGGGTTAGATTATTGGCGTTCAGGACAGTTAGGCAGAAGGACAGTAAAAGTGGACCAACACATTTTGATATTAGGCTGGAATGGCCAAAGAACCATGCATTTAATTCGAATGCTGCAACATGAAGAAACTGGGCGTCGGCCAATCGTATTATGCAGCCGTTCTGATATTGAAAACCCATTACCTGGAGAAATTGATTTCGTCAAAGTGAACAGCTACACCGACGGAAGGGAAATGGAAAAAACGAACATCGAACAAGCCAGCTGTATCTTGATTGATAACCCAGAAGATGACATCACCTTATCTGCCGCATTGTATTGCGCGAACCGAAATCCGACCGCTCATCTGCTGGTCTATTTCAAAGATGAAGCACTGAGTGAGTTATTGAGCCAACACTGTCCTAACTCGGAATGTATCCCAGCCGTGGGGGCTGAGATGCTTGCTAAAGCGGCTGTTGATCCTGGATCAAGTGCTTTGCACCAAGAGCTATTAAGCTCTACGCGAGGTATGACGCAATATTCAACCCGTTATCCGAATGATGCCACGGAGACAACGGTTGATACCTTATTCCACTGGATGAAAAAAGACTATCAAGCCACGCTCATTGCGATTGATTCAGGTACAGGCATTACATTGAATCCGGATTTAGAACAGCCGATTCAAGCGGGTTGTAAGCTGTTTTATATTGCCGATGAGCGTATTGATAGCTTTTCTTGGCATACCATCCAGTAGCCCTAGTACTTGCTTAGAAGCTTGCTTAGATGCTCATTTAACCACCGACCGCGACGCCTGCATTGGTGTTGGTTCCGGACCGATAGCGGCAAGTAATATTTAGGCTTAAAATATAGCTTGATACAATAAGATATTCTGTTTATTATGCGCGCGTTTTTCTAATGAATGAACGTTCATTCATTGAGTCTAGGAATGCTTTAGGTTATGCGCGCACTTTCACTTACGTTTTGTTTATCTTTGCTCACGACTGCCTTGTCTGCTCAGGCTGCTGGTGATGCACTCGTGATCCCGTCTTATGCACAACTTGAGGTGGATAAAGACGCCATCGAGTTTGAGTCGGATGTGAATAAAGCTCAAGAAGTGGTTCAATCTTATGACACGGCGGTCAATCGTTTAAAAAAAGAACCCGATAGCGATCGCTACGCAGACACCATTACCGACCTAAAGTATGGCAAACGGAACTACCAAGAAATTAATGGTATGCCGATGTTTAGCTTTCTTGGCGGCCCAGCTTATACGCCAGAGCAAGGGCTTGTTCTGGCGGCGGGTGGACTGTATTCCTTTAAAACCGATCGTGACCAAGAAGATTTGCAACGTTCCGGCTTATCAATGTTCCTTATCGGGAACTACGTGGACTCTGAAACGGGTTATGGGCTACGAGCCAATCACAATTTGTTTTGGAACAATAACGATATTCAGTTTCGTGGTGCATGGGAAGCCGGATCTCAAGGCAAACACTATTGGGGTGTGGGCTACGATGACGCGCAAGATTTTGAGTTTGGAGAAACCACTCAATATAAAGCCACGGTTAATAACTACGATGGCGCGTTGATCTTCAGAATGGTCGACAATTGGTTTGTTGGTCCGTCAATCCGAGTGAACTATTTTAAGCCGACAACGGATCCAGATTCCGCCATTCTAGACAGTAATTACAATGAATTTAAAGACAAGCCATTTACTTGGGGCTTGGGCGCGACACTGCAATACGATAGCCGCGATGTCGTGGTGAATGCGTGGAGTGGCTCACTATTTCGAGCTGAGGCATTAGCATTTAGCGAAGCGTTAGGCAGCCAAGCTGAGTACCAAAAGCTGAACGTCGACTTTCGTCATTACTACAGTATTGAAGAGGGGCGAGTGATTGCGGTTCTCAGCCAGTATCAACAGGCGTTTGGGGACGTTCCCTATTATGATATGCCAGAGTTGGGCGGCGCTAACTCGATGCGAGGCTACTATCAAGGGCAATATCGCGACCGAACCACGGCTGAGGTGACGGCAGAGTATCGTCATACCTTCCGTCGTGATAATGGCGCGCTCTCCGCGCACGGCATGACAGTGTGGACGGGTGTTGGTGCGGTGGGTGAGGCCGTTGAGGATTTATCAGGCCATGCCATTTTGTCTTACGGGATGGGTTACCGATACGAACTGCAGCCTAGAATGAACATACGACTCGACTTAGGTATGGGAAAACACGGTTCGGCGTTTTACTTTAACTTTACCGAAGCCTTTTAACGCTATCCGCGAAAGGTCGGTGGAACGTACCGGTCGTGCTGAGTACGCTCAGAGTTTTTTAGTGGTTAAACCGAAGGTAAACCAAAGACTGATTAGGTGACAACGGCTGTAAAAAAGCCTCGGTGAATTGCCGAGGCTTTTTTGTCGTCGCGACGATGACTTTTCAATGCTTAGGCAAGCGATTAAAGATATTAAAGCTGTGAAAGCGAGTCAAGCGCCGTTAGGCCTCTATTGCTGCTCAGCCAACATCGCGCCTTTTTGTGTAATGCCACAAAGCATGACAGGCATAGCGTTGTATATCTCTTCGAACTGCTCTAACCCTTCGATTCCTTGCGCCTGAAGTGTCGCAATCGACGTTTCAGGGTCAAACAACATACTCAGAGACAGCAAAACACCCCCAAGCAGCGCATTATCTTCACTGTCTTCTGGCATCAGCACTTCCCAATCGTCACGAGCGAGCTGCCAGCCTTGGAGAACGCCTTCGCAGAAATCTTTGGTCTGTTGCGTCACGATCTCTTCTTCATCGAGCTGACATGCTTCAGGCCACTGCCATTCACCGTCTAAAAGTGCCGGACGGTATTGATTCCATAGCTCGATGACCGCGTGAGCATAAGTCTCAAGCTGTTCACCGGACGTAAACGGTGCCACCTCGTTGCCTCCCCATAGGAAAGGTAACCACTCTTCTGGTGGTAGCGTATGAGGAGCTGAAGCCATTGAAGTAATAAAACCTTGAGTTTGCGCTTCGTTCAAGAGTTTTCCGTCAAGTTCAGGAAGGGAAAGTATGTCTTTTAATTCCAAAATGATTTACCGTTAAGACGCAAATGATAGCCAATAGTATCAAGCTATCGCTGAGTAGATCTATCGCTTCGTCGAACTATCTATTAATAAATCGCTCGATGCCTATTAGATACCGGATTCCCTCTAGATGCCTGATACCCTCTAGATACCTGATACTCTCTAGATATTAATAGAAGAAAGGATTGCTTCTCACGCTATGTTGATTCGAAAGTCTTTAAAGAAAAAAAGTATCGTTGCGTTGACGATCTACCTCGCGATCTTTCTTGCTGTGTTTGGCAGTATTGCTTATTGGGCGGTGGAATCGCCAGTAAGAGAAAAGCTCGAAGAAAACCTAGATATCAAAAATGAGTTTTTAGCGTCCGAGATTTCAGCGCCTTTACATAGCTCAGCTGGCGTACTGAAAAGTATTGTCGGTATTGGGCAAGCAATTGAAGACACACATTCACTCGATGTCGCGTTACGTCAAATCTTTAAGCTAAATGAAGGCATTGTGGTGAGTGGCGGATTGTGGCCAGAACCCTACTCTATTGACGACCATGTGAGGCTATCGAGCCTATTTTACAACCGAACCGCACAAGGGGAGGTGGATAAAATAAACCTGTGGAATAACCCAGAGGCCGACGGCTACAATGTTGAGCCGTGGTACACATCGGTCATAGGACAACCGGCCAATACAATTGCTTGGTCCGAAGTGTATATCGACCCTTATACCCACGTACAAATGATCACCGCTTCATCGCCTTATTACATCGATGATAAGTTTGCTGGTGTTGCAACCGTTGACTTGTCCTTAGATAACCTCATTCGCTTTGTAAAACGTAAGGCGCAAGAACGTGACTTAGGCATTGTCGTCAGAGACGCCAACAAACAAGTCATCACCGAATACAACTTTCGTGTCAGTCGAGACATCTACACCAGCAAGCGTACCTTCGGTGACTTTGATTGGCATCTAGAAGTCGTCAATGCTCGTCACCTCGTTGCCGATCAGGTTTTTGATATCGTCATGAGTGTTGAATTAGGCATTCTGCCGGTCTTGCTTGCGTGTGTGATGTTTGGGTATTACTTGATCAATCAGTATTTGATCAAGCCGATCACTATCATCGCAAAGAAAGCCGATGCTTCTCGTCAGGGCGGCAATATTGATATGCGCTACGAAAGCCCCGATGAGATTCGTTACCTTATTGATTCGTTTAACCAAAAGACGGTGTACCTAGAACAGGAACGGATTAAGGCCCAAGCGTCGACACAAGCGAAAACCGCCTTTCTTGCCACGCTTTCCCATGAGATTCGTACGCCAATGAATGGCGTGTTAGGCACCGCGCAGCTATTGCTCAAATCAGAGTTATCGATAGAGCAGCGCAAGCATCTAAAAACACTCTACGACTCTGGCGACCATATGATGGTGCTGCTTAACGAAATCCTAGATTATTCGAAGATTGAGCAAGGCCATCTAGAGCTAGAACGTATTCCTTTCCCGCTGAGCTCCATCATCGGTAGTATACACAGCGTCTACCATACGCTGTGTAACGAGAAAGGGCTGACCTTTAATGTCCATTCCGATGTAGACGATTCTCGCTGGTATGAGGGTGACAAGGCTCGCCTGCGCCAAGTCTTGTTTAACTTGCTCAACAACGCCATCAAGTTCACCCCTGAAGGGAAGGTCGACGTCTATTTTTCTGAACAATTGCAGCAAGAACCGCAGCAAAATAAAAACATCTTGAAGATCACGGTAGTGGATACTGGCATTGGTATCTCTCCTCAAGCACAACAACGGATATTCAAACCCTTTGAGCAAGCTGAATCCAGTACGACACGCCGATTTGGAGGCACTGGTCTGGGACTCGCCATTGTTCGCGAGATTGTGCTGGGTATGGATGGTGACATTGTACTCAAGAGCGAAGAAGGGCAGGGCTCTTGGTTTGATATCTCTTTACAACTTGACTGTTGCGAACCTCAAAGTGATGCTATCCACGTTGAACGCAAAATGGATTACAGTGGATTGAAGGTCCTTATCGTGGAAGACAACCGCACGAATACCATCATTATTGAGGCTTTCATGCGCAGGAAAGGGTTTAGCACGTTCAGCGTCGTTAATGGTGAATTGGCCCTTTCGGCCATTACCGAGCAGCGATATGACCTCGTGCTCATGGATAATCACATGCCAGTCATGGACGGCGTTGACGCTATCGCTGGTATTCGAGCCATGGATAGTAGCGAAAAAGACACGCTGATATTCGGTTGTACCGCAGACGTGTTTAAAGAGACTCGAGAGCGCATGTTAGGGGCAGGGGCAGACGTTATCATCGCTAAGCCGATTGATGAGCTCGTCCTTGATGACGCCTTGTACCAGCATGCCAAGAAGCTGTTTCAGTTCCAAGGTGCATTGCCCGTTAAAGCGTCGAGCAACGCCTAATATGTTGTTGCCCAAAACAACAACTTTCATCCATTAATGTATCCATCTTGTCTACCTTTGTTCGGAAGGTAGGCAGCGCGTCTTTTCATTCACTCGTACGCTCCGCTATCGCCTCCGTCTCATCCCTCAGGCTTGGACTGAACCAGCTATCCCTACCTCGTCATTAAATTACTTATTCAAGTCGATAACTCACTGAATGCGGGCGGTATTTGCAAGTAATGTAGGAATATTACGGAATCTAGTGATTATCTCTAACTTAGTACTGAAAAATGGTGATTAATTTACCTGCTAGGTAAAAATACGGTATGTAAAACTACTAATATGGTGATTTAATAGCGCACATAACTGGATGGTTAGTTTGATCTGGTTTATTGGTTTGATATTTGTCTATTACATTAGTTTTTTATTCTGTAGGAATTGAGCGGTGAAACCTAAAGCCCCTTTTTGCATTCGCAACGCAGCAGCAGATACGTTCGCGATGGTAGTATTTTGTTTTGTTTCTGGCATGTTGATCGAAGTGCTGGTGTCCGGTATGACATTTGAGCAGTCACTTGCCTCACGTCTACTGTCTATTCCAGTTAACATTGCTATTGCCATGCCTTACGGACTTTTTCGTGATTGGGCATTAAAGCAAGGTGCAAAAGTGTCTGGTTCAGGCTTTATGAAAGCGGTCGCCGACCTTATTGCCTACGTTGCCTTTCAATCACCCGTGTATGCCGCTATCTTGCTCACGGTTGGCGCGTCGACGGACCAAATCATCACCGCCGTGTCGAGCAATGCCGTTGTATCGTGTGGGATGGGTGTACTTTATGGCTACTTCTTAGATTCTTGCCGTCGCTGGTTCCGAGTTCCCGGTTACCATCAAAGCATCTAATCGACGAACATTTGATCGAATTAATCATAAAGTAAGCAAACAATTAAAAAAGAGCGCTTTTTTCCAAGTTTAGGGTTGACCAATACACGGATAATCATTAAATTAGCGCCTCGTCAGCACGCAAGGCTGACAACAAAACGGTGAGTTGTCCGAGTGGCTGAAGGAGCACGCCTGGAAAGTGTGTGTACGGCAACGTACCGAGAGTTCGAATCTCTCACTCACCGCCACATTCTTAAAAAGAGACGCCTTTGGGCGTCTTTTTTTATGCCTGTAAGAAAATTCTGTTTATTTACATCCAGTAACCATCTGTAGCATCTCATCATTTGCGCTATCGCGGCCGGTATAGTTAAATCCCCCGCAGTTAGGTTTAGTGAAGTATTAAGAGGTAGCCTGTGAATAATTTTAAGTGGAATGCATTTGGTGTGTTAACTCGAGTAGAGAAAACAGACACCATGGTGTTTATTGAAAATAGTGCAGGGAACGTGCGTAAAATGAGCGTGAAACGCTATAAAGACACTGCCGATGTTGTGTATGAAAAAGCACAAAACCTATTAGGGCAGAGCGTAACTATACGAACCAGCCAAAACACCAACAATTGGAGTGTCGATGAGTGGTTTAGTGAGATTGCGCCAATATGAGTGAGCTAGAAACATTACTCTTAGGCACCATCGCGATCCTATGTATGCTATTTGGCTACCTCGCACACCGGCAAAATAAGCGCATCGTAATGCTGGAAAGTGCCCTAAACGAGTCATTAACGCAAACCTCTTCTGCGGCCATCCAAACCCAGTATCCGACGCCACCGCTCGATTGCCCTCGGCAAGCCCTGTTTGAGGCATGCATCGATGTAGTGACCCAACATGAACCCGACGACTTTGCGTACTCAGTAAAAAAGGTGTTTCCAGAGCATTTTCAATTTCGCTTCGCGGTATACGGCACCATGGTTGATGACTTGAGTTATTTCCTAGAGGTCAACACCGCTAATAGGTTGGTACTGCTTAGTATGAATGGGCAGAGTGTGAGTACTTTTATGAATGTTGGGGAGTTTAAGGAGTGGCTTCGGTAGTGCTCTTGTGATGGTATGAGATAAGTATTGAGTTGTGTGGTCTATATCACTAAATGGGTTGGATTGGTGTGGTTTTATATGCGAATGTAGATGCTTGTTATCTAAGAGTTTTACATGGTATGAATCAACAGCAATTCGATGAGATTAATAGCCTCCGTCCATTTCCAACTCAAGCAGAGCTGGAAGCATCAGTTAATCAGCTGGGTGACAGGGCAGAAGTCTCAGCCCTTTATGAGCAAATAATGTCTGATCTGCACAGCCATTCTTATTATGATTGTGACTCTTGTGATAACCATATAAGCCCGAATGAGTCTAGAAAAAGAATAAAGCTTAAGATCCTAAGTAGAGTTCCTCAGTTAGCACTGTTTTTAAAAAACATCCACCCTGGTGCAGCACATCAAGTAGAAGCTTTAAGCGTTCTTCGTGATGAGAAAGTTGATTTTGGTAATATCTCTGATTTTAAGCGCGATTTACGAACTCGTCATGAGGAGCGATGGACTAGAGATCTACGTGAGGTTTCGCGTAATAATGAAACCCAAGGTGGCGTTTCTGTTTTGGGTTCGGTATCAGAGGAGCTATTAAAGCGAGCAATAAGGACTGTATCTCAGAGTGAAGATATCTTTCAGACAAATCAAGATGATACTAAATCCTATGGCGACTTTGTTCTTATGTCGCTTCCTAATAATCTGTGGTTTTCTGTTAAGTCGGGATTCTCTCGAGAAAGGTTGCTTGCTTCTGGTTTTTCCAACGATCTTGTCGGTGTAGGCTTTTTTGAAGAGCCAGCAGAGTTCATTTCTCAGCATAAAGTCAGGAACTTTAAAAAAGCCGGCTTCTTGGCTATTTACCTTCCTGATGTTGCTGTGACTGAAAGGCAGCATAATCGAGATACTTCAACATATCGCGAAGTTATGAGCTTTTACGGGCGAGTAGGTAATGTGGCACCGCTTAATATTAACGGTACCGAATTTTTCCGACCGCTGTCTAGGCTAGGGGATGATATTCGAAAGTTACTTGATGTTGAATTGCAACGAAGAAGCACTTTAAAGTTCTAAAAAATAAGCCCCAAACAATTGGGGCTTATTTTACTTAGCTAGTTTGCTTTTTTTCTGCGAGTTGAAGCGCTTTTGCGTTGTTCAACGTTGTCACCATTTGCTCAGCAACAGCATGGATCACATTCATACAGACAGAGTTACCAAATTGCTGGTAAACTTGGTTTTGAGATACTGCATTTACGTTAAATTCTTTTGGGAACCCTTGTAACCTAGCGCACTCTCGAGGAGTTAGCTTGCGAGGGTTTTTATTCAAATGGCTTTGGTCAATTAGGATCTCAGAACCATCTTTATAGTATCTGGCACTAATGGTATTGGTGTACTCGCTGTCTTCGTTAAACAATGAATAACCAAATCCGTTGCCTTTAGTTTTGTGTCCTTCTTTCCTTTTTTGGTGTCCTTCCCAAAGTCTATCTGAAATAGTAAAACGGTCTTTCTTGTGTTCCTCAAAGTCGGCTTTAAGCTCATGTTCCTTTTGAAGGATAGTCCCTACTCGTGTCGGCGTTTTTGGTGGTGTTGGCCAAGCGAATGCCTTATCAAAGTCAACATCTGGGTATTGGTCTTTGTCAAAACCGATGATAAAAATTCGTTCCCTATTTTGCGGGGCCCCAAAATCACCAGCTCTCAACACGCGAACATTAACCCAATAATTTAGTTTTACAGCTAAAGCGTGGCGAGCTTCCTCACTCATCGGGATGTCATCAGGGAGCAACTGCTCATTCTTACCTTGCAAGATATCCAAGATCATTTTAAGTGTGCGGCCTTTGTCATGCCCTCTTAACTGCTTTACATTTTCAAGCAGAAAAGCTTTTGGTCGCTTCTCGGTAAGAATGCGTTGTACTTCAAAGAACATGGTACCGCGGGTATCACTAAACCCCTGCCCTAAACCAGCTTGAGAAAAGGCTTGGCATGGAAAACCACCTAGAAGAATCTCATGATCTGGGATGTCTTTTGCTGAAATTTTTGTAATATCGCCTTTTGGCATTTCACCATAATTGGCCAAATAGGTTCTTTGAGCAAACTTGTCCCACTCTGAGGTAAATACACAATGGCCACCTAATTGTTGGAAAGGATACCGAATACCACCTATGCCAGCAAAAAGATCGATGAATCGAAAGTTTGAGTGTTCTATCTTGTCTTGCTTTAAGGGAGCTTTAGCATAAAAGTCTTTCAAGTCACTTTCTAGGTTTACGATTTTTGCCCACTTCAATGGTGAAGGCGTGTGTTCGCCAGCCTCCCAGCCTCGGATTGTTCGTTCGCCATCTTTCCCTAAACCAATCAAATTTGCTAGTTCACGTTGACCTAGTCCATGTTTTTGTCGTAACTCTTTGATATAGTTTGATGTATTCAATTTGTGCACCATATTACTTATTTTAGTATCCGGTTTTTGCCCCGGTAATGGCGTAACTGTATATATAGACATAGTAAAAAGCAAGAGTTATCCGGTTTTTGACCTGGTATATATGGGATATGTAAATGAACTACTCAATTAACGATGGTGTTGTCGAACAACACGGTAATAAAGTCGCGCCAGAGTTGGTGTTTAAGCTAGGGAAATTTACGGCCTTAGCCGACGGTAACAATACCGACTTCGTTGTTTCCAAACGTCCTGCTCAAATACAATTTATCTTTGAACTTTCACCTGAGCCCACTTTTACTTTGAGGTATAGAGGGCAGCCTCTAGATGCCCAACAGACTGCCGCGTTAGTTAGTTGTGGCTACTTTATCTTAGAGAACTCACGAGTGTGTTTTGTTAGCTCAAGAGTGGCTGAACATTTGGATGTGGCTTTTGGTCCATCATCATTGCCTAAACTGATAAAGCTGCTTCGTGCTCTCTTTCAAGAGGGGCTGATTGCCGAAGTACCTACCGATTTAATAGAGCGGTTGAGAGTAAACCGAGCTGAGCAGTCTCATCACGAGAAACTATTTGTTCGCACACTGTACCCATACCAAGAAGCTGGCGTGAACTGGCTAAGCTTTTGCGTTGAAAACTCACTTGGCACAATTTTGGCCGATGATATGGGACTTGGGAAAACGGCACAAGTTATCGCTTTATGTTGTGATGTATTAGAAAAGGCACCGAATAGTAAAATTCTCATCGTTGTTCCCAACCCGTTATTAGATAACTGGGTACGTGAGTTTGGTTTTTTTGCTCCTAGCATTACCCCTTATCTCCATTATGGAAACCAGCGCAGAGGGATTGCGTCGGCATTCGATGGTAGTAATGTGATTATTACCCCTTATACGACGATGTCATCGGATATCACTATGTTTGAAGATGTGCACTTTGACCTAGCGCTATTTGATGAAGCTAGTATGTTGAAGAACCCAAACTCAGGTCGCTCTCTCTCTGCTAGGCGTTTAGATGTTGGTGTTACAGTCGCCATGTCAGGTACCCCTGTAGAGAACAGTCTAATGGATGCATGGTCTTTAAGTGATCTCGTTTTTCCTAGTTTCCTTGGCTCTCAAAGCAACTTCAAAAAGACTTACGTTCACACTGACATATCAGAGACGTTAAACAAAAATCTCGAAGAGTTAGAAAGTAGTCTTCGCCAAATTACGTTACGCCGACTGAAAAAAGACGTATTGAAGCAACTGCCTGAAAAATTAGATATCCACACAGCGGTATCGCTGGGCGATAAGGAAGCGGCATGCTATGACTCAATAATTGAAGATATGAAGAATGATGCTAAAAGTGGTGGCGGAGGAATTCTTCCTTTGATCAATAGACTTCAGCAGTTTACGGCGCATCCAGCGCTAATCGACCCGTCGATTGGCAAAGACGTAAGAAGCCTTCGAACACACAGTGCGAAATTTGAACTTCTCACTCTTCAGCTTGATAACATAGCCAACGCAAATGAAAAGGTGATTATTTTTGCGACTTTCCAAAAGGCAATTGATCTCATCCAAGGCGCAGTAAAAGAAAGATTTGGGTTAACGCCAGGTGTGATTGATGGCAGAACGCCGAATGAGGAACGACAGCCATTAATAGATAGTTTTTCCACATCCAAAGGGTTTGATGTGTTACTTTTGCACCCAAAAACGGCGGGGATGGGCTTAAATATTACGGCCGCAACGAATGTTATTCACTACTGCCGACAATGGAACCCTGCTCTTGAAGAACAAGCAACAGCTCGAGCCTGGAGAAACGGCCAGGATAAGGTCGTGAATGTGTATTACATGTACTATGCCAATACTATCGAAGAAAAAATTGATGAAAGGATTCGGCTAAAACAGCAGCTCAGTGAACGGGTTGTTTCAGTTACAGATGATAAAGAAACAGACAAGCAAATCATGCTTGCTTACTTGGAAACATTAGGATTATGAGTCAAAAGATAGATTTACTCGAAGAAGATGACTTTCGTCCGTCTGCGGCTCGTTTAGTCGAGAGCTTACGAGATACAGGCTATAGCAAAGAAGCGGCTTTTGCTGACATCATTGATAACTCTATTGCAGCGAATGCAACCCGAGTTGAAGTTGAACTTCAATATATGATGGGAGAGTTCAGAGTGATCATTACCGATAACGGTGATGGCATGTCAGAAGAACAGCTTAGAAGTGCGATGCGGTACGGCTCACCAAGGCGAAATAATCCTAAGTCATTGGGTAAGTTTGGTATGGGACTAAAGACAGCTTCAACCGCATTTTGTCGCCGATTGGTGGTGTTATCACAGCAAAATGGCGCTAGTTCTGGTCGTGCATGGGACATTGATAAGATTATTGCTTCTGATCGCTGGGAGCTTGAAACCCCAGATAACAATGAGTATTACGACGACTATGAAGCACTGTCTGAGTTTTCAGAAACCAGTGGCACAATGATCATTTGGGAGAACATTGACCGTTTAGTTAAGGCGGGCAGTGAAAAACAAATGCGAGAGCAAATAAGATCTCTTGGTGAAGAGCTATCTTTGGAGCTTAGCGCCGTATTTTTTAAATTCTTAAAGGCTGAAGAAGTTACCATTTCCATGAAGGTTGGTGATGCGCCAGCAGTTAAACTAATCGGATGGGATCCTCTTTGCTCGGATTTAAATCGCTCTGGTGAGGGCGCTCGCTCTCGAGTGTTAAAAGAAAAAGCAGTATCTGTAGAGCATCAGGGGCAAAACCTGTCCTTTACGGTAAAAGGTGGCGTTATTCCATCTCAAAATGACCTTGATGCAGATGAAAGAGACTACGTTCGCTATAGCCTTGATAATCAAGGTTTATATATTTATCGTGAGGGCCGACTTATCTGGCATGATGGCTGGCCTCATCGGATGTATAAGAAAGAAAGTAAGATCACTCGCCTTAGAGTCGAGCTTAATTTCACCCATGAACTAGATGATGTATTTAGTATCGACTTTAGAAAAAGCCGAGTCATTATCCCCGTAGAGGTCCGAGAGGAACTCAAACGACTGATTGCACCATGGAGACAAGAGCTTCTTAAGGGCCAAAATCGATTGGTTGCGGCGAATACAAAGCGTGCACATGGCCCTGCAGACAAGGCTATTGATAAGCACAAGAAACACACTAAAAACTCAGAGATCAAAGTTGACGGTGACACGGTCACTATTCGAAATCAGAATCAAATGAAGCCGACCGTGATAGAAGGCATCCGCGTTTATGACGATAAAACGGTTCGTGTCCATGAAGAAGACTCCTTGCTTGGTGATGATTTGTGGGAACCATCATGTGATGAAGAAGGCAATACTTGCGTTACGTTAGGCAAGTCTCATCCGTACTTTCACAAAATGTATAACGTTTGCAAAGATAACGTTGAAGCGATGAAGGCTTTGGACATGTTGTTGTGGAGCTTATCAAACGCAGAGCATGGTGAGTTCTCTGAAGCAAACCAACACACATTAAAAGGGTTTCGTCAAAAGGTAAGCCAGACATTACGTTACTTGAGTATTGAATTACCGGATGCGGAGGAAGACGAGTGAGTTATCAATATGATTTATCGGATTTTAAACGTTACTTGAACGATAAAAACACGAAATGTCGAGTAGATGGACTGATTTTTTGGCAAAACAGAATCCCTTTACCTATTGACTTGTTCAACCGAATTTTTAACGAATCTGATCAAGTCGTGACGGATTATGTGTATCAAATCGCAGCAAGTGCGATTGTGTTTAATCAGAGTGAATCTTTTGAAGAAACGTTCAGTGTTGAGATAAAAGATTTACCCAAAGGGGACTTAAAAAAGCAGGCATTTGCTTTGAAAGACTGGCTTCGAGAACGTTTAACCCCAAGTTCTGCGATAACCCGTATGGCCTATGAAATGGCAGATATCTTAGGGCTTGATGGTTTTGAATTTTCTAGCGATAAAGTTGCTGAGGCTTTGCAACATCAGGGGAAAAAATACGCAAGAATTTTCATGCCAAAAGAAGTTCGAAGAGAGTTTGACGTTATTTCAGGCTGCGTTGATGTCGGCCAAGATAATACTGACATGTTCGGTAATATCATCGCTGATCGCTACAACATCTATCGTTCGGGTTTCAGTGATGCTTTGGCCTTCATATTCAATGCTCTATTAGAGTTCCGAATTCTTTGCTCTGGCCGTGGTGAACACTTACAAAAAATTCGTGTTATGGCACCACTTATTGAAGATATTGATGTACGTATTGGTAAAACATCAGATGGTTCGCTTTGGGAGCCTGGCTACGAAGATGATCACTACATCACGCTAAATAGCGAGCATCCTTTAGTAAGAAACTTATCAGGAAGCGAATCAAAACCTTTGGCTGAGTTCTTGTTTTTCCTTGGTGAGTTTGAAAATGGGCAGTTTTCAGAAACGAATAAAAAGCTCATTGAAAATCTGCGCCAAGAAGTTTCACGTAGCTTATGGATTAAGCACGACTAACAGTTTTCAGCTGCTTAATTGCGGCTGTGTTTTTTATTAAGGCTAGGAAAAGTATGCTATCTAAACTGGAAATGGTTGGTAACTGGTACATCAATGAACCAGCAAGAGGTTGGCAATTTGATGAAATAAAGTTTGATGAAGAAGCAAAACAAGCTTTTGAAACGATCGATCTAAACATTAAAATATATGACCACTCTGCACGGGTAGATGTTAGATCTAACCACTCCTACATTCCTACGCACTATTTTCTATATGCTTTGAAGTTACACCCATTAGTGACGTTAGTTAATAAGTATATCGAGGTATTCGACTCACTAAGAGTGCCTCTATCTCCTCAACAGATCAGGGACCTTATTCATAGTTCTTCACCGTCTAACCCTTTAACTGATAGCCTAGATACTTATAGTAAAGCGAACTTTTTTGATGTTTTTAGAGATAAGACTAAAAGGCTGAAGGGAAAAGATATTATTAATGGTACTGGGACAAATACGACGCTTCGTGGTAGCGATGATTTTGTAAAGTCTATCATTTTAAAGGCTTTGCCTGTCCCAGACGTTAGCTCTGATATGCTAGGGCAGCTAATTTACGGCTTTTCTCAATCACCAGCAGCATTCGATATGCTCTTTAATAAGTACTTTCCTAGTATTCCGTACTTATTTCAAGATGAATTAGGAGATGAACTCTTATTTAAGATTTTATCTACATTAGGGTGGGAAGGTAAGCTGGATTCATTGTTTCAAGGTGCGTCAACAGAAGAAACGATTGATTGGGGCACGATTAGTAATGCTTTCCTATTAAAGGCAGCCAATGTTGTAGGCAATAACAACTATTTGGAAACGCCAATCCATTATTCAGAAGCATTAGGCAAGTATGTCTTCGTCAAAAAGGGGTTACTGGATCTCCCTCAAAATATGGAGGCTGTTTCCATACTGATTTCAGGCCTTTGGCCACGTACAAAAATTTGCCGTGAAAACTCGGTATTTCTATTGAGATCATCTATCCGCTCAGATAAGCGGGAGGCAACGCTCAAAGTCGGAGCTAATAAAATATTTTATGGTGCGCCAGGTACTGGCAAGAGTCATAAGATCCATACCGTAGAATTCACAGGAGTTAAAAAGGTTGTAACTGTTTTTCACCCAGACACACAATACAACGACTTTATCGGTGCATTAAAACCGATGATGAAGACAGATGCAGCCGGCAACTCAACTGTTACTTATCAGTTCCGTCCTGGTCCATTTACTAATGCGCTTGTTAAAGCTAAAAAGTCTCCAAGTACGCACGTCTGTTTAGTTATCGAAGAAATAAACCGAGCACCAGCTGCCGCGGTGTTCGGTGAGCTATTTCAATTACTGGATAGGAATACCACAGGGGAAAGCACCTACAAAATTGATGCTGCAGACCCTGATATGCTCCTGTATATCAATGAACAACTTCGCTCGTCAGGAGTAACAGAGTTACAGCAGCTAGAAATACCATCTAATCTCTCTATCCTAGCAACAATGAACAGCAGTGATCAGGCCGTAATGCCCTTAGATACCGCGTTTAAACGTCGCTGGGGCTTTGAGTATTTAGAAATTGATTTCAGCAACTCAGCAGTACCTCAAACCGAAATTGAAGTTGCTACAGGTAACGGGAAATATGCTATTAAGTGGCCTGACCTAGCCAAAGCAATTAACGATGTGTTGATGGAAACAGGCATTGCTGAAGATCGGCTCATTGGCCCATTTTTCCTCAACCCGAAAGAGCTTAGTGATTCTAGCGCTGCAAAAGACGCGCTAAACGGCAAACTATTTGTGTACCTTTGGGATGACGTGTTGCGTCATATCGGCCAGCATAAAGTATTTAGCTCTTCTTACAAAACGTTTGGGGGGCTATCAGCGGCTTTCAATAGTGGTCTGCCAGTATTCAGTGCCGCAATCGACAGGGTTATTGAAGATAAGGGGGTAGCCGCCGAGGTGCCAGAGGCAGCGCAAGATGCGGACGAGTAATATTCTTTATTTGTCTGATCGACTATTGGTCAATGATCAGACTATTCCGGAATCTTTGCTCAGAGAAATGCGCAGTCTAGGCCTTGTTGCTCCGGATATGATGAAGATACACTTCTGTGGCATTATTTCTTATTGTGATGGCCTAGCTGTTTTTTTGCCGAGAAATCATGAGGCAGGAACAGCAGAACAAGCTTCGGCGGCTCATCTTCTGCTTCAAGCTCTCTTAAAATACTATCAAAGCAAAGATAGTGGCATTTATGCGCAAGAAAGCGGTGAGGAAGTCATTGGCGGTAGAGCTTTCTCGTTAGCAGTCTCGTTGCTTAATGATTATCGTGCGAACAGCTTATATGTTCGTCGAGTCAAAGAGCGTTTAACCAATAATGGCAAGGTGAATTGGCCCAGAACTATTGCTCGCAGTACGGCTTATCCGACTAAAAGTGGCCCTATGTATTTCGATTTGTCGACATCTCGTTCACGGTATATATCAAATTGTGAAACAGCCAAGATCCATGCTCAAGTAATCAAAGAACTATTCAACGATTATGGAATGCTATGGTTGGGTCTGCCTAGCTTTTTTGATGAGCGTCTCGAGTTAATGCCAAAACCATCAGGCTGTGTCAATGTACAAATAGCGTATTTACAACGAGAGCTACAAGTGAGTTACTCAGAGCGAGATATGTTCTTAATTAAAGGCCTGATTCAATACTTGCGTATCAAGAAGGGCATCAACACTAATAACGTACTCTTTGGTGTTCGTAAGTTTCATAACCTTTGGGAGTCGATGCTTGATGCATGCTTGATTGGTAAATATGCCATAAATAGTAAACTGCCAGTCCCTGTGTACCAAACAGCAAATGATGACTTCATCCCTGTCGCTCAAAAAAGACAAAGAACCGATACCGTGTTAAAGCACCCAAGTGAGCGCCGTTTTGCTGTGGTAGATGCAAAATATTACGAAGCGCGCTCTGCGAGAACGGCCCCAGGGTGGTCAGATTTAGTAAAACAGTTTTTTTACCAAAAAGCAGTTCGAGATATCGAAGGAGGAAACACGCCTGTATCCAATCACTTTATCTTTCCAGGGAGCCTACCTAATCTGAAAGCGGCCCATGTTGCTAAGAGCGGTGTTACGATTGAATCTCAAGAGGACTGTTTAGAGGACTATTCTGCTATCTATTGCCATTATCAGCCGCCAATAACTTTACTTAGTGCTTATGTCAATAATGAAAAACTATCGACGTTGACAGATACTATTTGGATTCATAATAAAAGAGCCACGTAATGTGGCTCTTTAGTCTAACTGCTAGAGTTAGCTCTGCTTTATTTGGATATTTACAATAGCATACTCTTTTCAACAAGTATGCCAAATTCAGAGTTTAGTTATGCTCCTTATCCTAAGGAGCATGTAGTAATTGATTACTTGAGATATAAAACATCAAGTAGGCAACTAGGCAGTTGCCAGAACAGCATCAGCATAGATTAATTTAGCGGCGCGTTTGATTGCTCTTTTAGCTCTGAATCTAAGTGCAGTAGCTGCATTTTGAATAGGTCCGTACCGAGCTTGATATCCCACCTTACTTCCATAAAGTTTAGTAATTCTAAACCCCTTGAAAGGATAGCTTCTGGTGTCCATTCTTTGAATTGAGCAAGTTCATTTTCTGAAGCAGAGCCATTATAGTAACCAACGCCGTTGCCATTATTCTTTTTCAAATCAAAGCCATCGTTTTGCAAACTAGAATTTTTAGAACGACTTAATGGCACTAGATTCCCTAATGAATTAGCGACCATAATGGTTTGTTGTTCATTCAGGTCTGGGAAGCGCGTTACCCAGTATTCTTCATTTGCTGTCTGAGGATAGATATGCTCAATAGTAATCGTATCTCTTTTTGATGCTTTTAAGTCTGACCAATGGAGTTTGTTTACAAATTGTTTACCTCGCTTAGTTAGCCATTGATCGTATTCATACAAGAAGTAACGAAGCCCGTCCCAGCGGAAGAACCCTTGTTGCCCTAGTTCATATTTTTCAGCTATGTAGCTATGGAATCGGCTAGGCTCATAGTAATAATCAACCCATTCATTGATACTGTTTAGAACGATTTCGATGGATGTGTTTCCTTTAAGTAGATCTCTAGCCATACCAAAGAACTCGGAGTCACCTGTATTTGCACGGCGATGACATAATGAAAATAAAGTGAAATTGTAACGATCTGCCGCTGAGAGTAATTTATTAATACTATTTAGAGGCTGCCTCGAAACATAAGCAGCAAGAAGAAGCGGTTTAAACGCACGAAAACTAGAACGTTGTAGGCGGTCAAGTAGGCACTTGTTGTTTTCGTCGTTATAATTCGGCAAATAGAAATAAGGATTATGAATATAGAACCAGTGCCTAATAGATTCTTGTAAGCTCTCTACGTAATCACTGATTTCATCAATGCTGATTTGCTGTATAGGCTTTGACGGATGAGTAACATTCTTAGCGGTAAATTTTTCATTGAGCAGGTAGTTGATGTAATCATCACCCTTGTTCCGAGTATACTTAAAGTACATCGTCCAGTGGTTCCGTAAAAAAATGTTTTCATCTAGTGGGTTGTCTGCATTCTTACCAAGGTATTCATACATTGTTTTCCAAGCACTGTTAATTTTGCTTCGTAGCACCTCTCTCCCGTCATGCCCATGAAATAGGGTTGATAAATATATTAGGCGGTTCTTAAGTAACTCTAAGCTAGTTAATGGCTTACCTCGGTTATTCATTGTTTCGAAGGTGACGAATACATCAATTTCGTCATCAATTTCATATAGATTAAATTTCAAGCATTGTGTCAATTTTTTGAAAACAGCCGCGATTTCTTGATGATCTAGCTTTGCTAAACATTCTTTAAAGTATGTTTTGGCATTTAATAAGTTTTGAGTGTAAAGGGTCTCTTGAAATTGGTTGCTATGAGAGTGCTCACCAAAGATACTCGTTTTTAAGAACTCATCACTTGGATTATCTTTTTCATAACCGAACACAAAGCTTTCTCGTTGTCCATCGTCCGCCTTACAAAGTACATAACGTTGGCGAACATTAGGTATTGATTGATAGTTTAGTTGTGTCTGTCCATCTATGGATTCAATGATCGCCTGGATTAGGATCATTGAAGTAGTCAGCCTTTGCTGGCCATCTACAACGTAAAAAGGACGGTAACCCATTCCATCAATTATCCACTCATCTTGTTCCCATTTACGCCATAATTTTGATGGTACAGGTTCAAGAGTTATGACTCCAGTGTAGTGGACTCGGTCGATATCGAGTTGGATAATGTCTTCCCAAAAGTCGATAAGTTGATGATTTGACCATGCATAGCCACGTTGGTAGTCGGGGATACGTAAGATGCGTCTTTCACAGATGTCGCTTAGGCTTTGTAATTTCATTGTTTATATTCGTACACTAAAGTTGATATGTGAATTATTTCACACTGATGATGTTTTTGTTGTAAGCTGCTGTTTTAAATGATTTATTTTCTAAAGTCTGGGCAGGTACACTTATACCAAGGTGTCATACCCTACACTTTATAGGGTATGGCATTCTATATAAAGTAATTATTCGATATAAGAAATGAATTTATAGATGATTATGGAATAGAGGGGATTGTTGGGGGGAATGCCCACTAAGTATATGACAGGAGAAAATCGTAACTTTTAGACGTAGTTCTCTCTATTTTTTGCCGTTAGTCTCGCCGATTTCTCTGTCGTATATTCGCATTTCGTCAGAATTCTCGTTAACCTGTAGAGAGACAAATTTACGGCACTATTATGACAACAACCTCTTCTTTCTACAGAAAAAACGCCCAGTCTTTATCTGAACAATACAATGTATTGGACTTCGACAAAGTACACAGCGCCTGGAAGCCATATTGGCCCTTGGCTGGGGATGTTGTACTAGACGTCGGAGCAGGGTCTGGACGAGATGCTAAATGGATGATGGAGCAGGGTGCAGAGGTCTTTGCTCTTGAGCCATGTAAAGAGCTTCTCGCAATCGGTAAAGCATTCAGTGGCCCAAAAGTGACCTGGATTGAGGATGAGCTACCAAGTTTAAATCAAATACAGAGCCTCGGGATTCGTTTTAATGTCATTTTAGTGAGCGCGGTTTGGATGCACATTGCGCCAAGTGCACGAAGCCGTGCGTTTCGTAAGTTATCGAATTTGCTTGCACCAAATGGGAAGCTTGTCATTAGTTTGCGGCATGGTGGGTTTGATGATGGGCGAGTGAGCTACCCGGTGTCGGTAACAGAGCTTGAGCAACTTGCACAAGACACAGCCTTATTAGCCAGACAGGTTCAAGAATCGGAAGATTCACTGAAACGGACAAACGTGAGTTGGCAAACCGCCGTTTTCTCGTTGCCTGATGATGGTTCTGGTGACCTAAATAAAGTGCGCCACATTATCGTCAATGACAACAAAAGCGCGACCTACAAACTGGGTTTACTCAGAGTATTATTGCGAATCGCCGATGCACACCCAGGATGTGTCTCTGATAAATCGGGTGGTGAAGTGGAAATCCCGCTTGGTTTGGTGGCGTTATATTGGGTTAAGGCGTACAAGCGGTTGTTAGATTATGGACATTTGCAACAAAACACCAATAGCAACACGGGACTGGGCTTTGTCAGTGATGACGGTTGGCAGCTCATCAAGCATATCTCAGCTGATGACTTATCGGTGGGAAGTTGGTTTACTGGAAGTGAAGCGTTAGCAATACAGAAAACGCTCCAAGCAACAATCACTACAATGAAAACAGGGCCCATAAAGCATATTTATACAGGCTCGACGGCTAAAAAAGTTCATGAGTTTTCAACTCTTCCTGCAAAGAAGCGTCGCCACAACAGCGATAGCATCTATCTTGATACTGATTTCTTCAACAGCTTTGGTTCCTTTGTATTAAATGAGAGTTTGTGGGAGTGTTTTCGGATCTACAACTCCTGGATAGAGCCGTTGGTTGTTAACCAGTGGGTGAGGCTTATGCAAAGCTTTGATCTCAACCAGGCCAATAACATTTCACTACAAACATATCACGATTGCCTTATTTGGCTCGAGAAAGATCACGATACATCCCAAGTGAGAAAGCGAGTGAAACAACTGCAAATGAATGGACAGCGCCTGACTAGTGTTTGGAGTACTCGTCAGTTAGACAAGACCTTTCATGTCGATCATTGCTTGCCATTCACCTATTGGCCCAATAATGACATGTGGAATCTTTTACCGACGACAAAAAATGAGAACCTAAATAAAAGCGATAAATTACCCAGCAAAATGCGCTTGAAGCAATCTAAACAACGTATCGTTAACTGGTGGGAACTTGCATGGGGTGCGCAAGAACACGAGAAGCAACGCTTCTTTACTGAAGCCTCTCTGTCTTTGCCAAATATCCCGCTTCAATGCCTTGATTTTGAGGAAGTCTTTGAGGCTATGGGGCTACAGATTCGCGGAGTTAAAAGCCGTCTACTTATCAACGAATGGCAATAACTTTTTACGTATACCAAACATATCTTCCTTTCTAATTTGGTGTGCTGAAGTTTGTCTGCGAGAACATTAGTTTTTCGAGTCTTGACTATAGTTATTGATATCGTGTTTCAATATCGCTAGGGACTCTATCATGCTCCTTCTCTCGCTTTTGTTCATTGCTGTTGTAGGCTTTTTAGCCCAAACCACAGGGCTTTGCATGGTGCGAGGCGTTAAAGAAGCCACAAACGGTAAGCCAATATTCTTAATTTCAATCCTCTTGAGTGGGTCCTTTGTTTGGCTGGCAATAGGTGCGGCGTACTTACTTGGGCAGCCTGTTCGGTTAGACAGTTATTTTCCTACTTTGCTGTCCGCGGTTGGAGGACTTATTTTTGGCTTAGGCGCAGCTTTTAATGGCGGGTGTGGCGTATCAACAATAAGCCGCTTTGCTCGTGGGCAAATAATGATGATTGCCACCATGATTGGGTGGATGGTGTCATGGTTGCTGTTCGCCGAGTGGTTTAGCGGTGATGTTGGCGAACAATATACCCTTTCATTTACTCTGCACATGGGAGTGCTATTCAGCCTTTCTGTCATTCTGCTTGCTGTGGCGTTTAAGAGTGAAGCCAAAATACGCAAGTTGTGGTTGTCGATGCTGGGCATTGGGGTGATGGCCGGGTTGGTGTTTATTTATGAGCCGCACTGGACCCCCAGCGGGCTATTAAAATCCATGGGACTATCGGTATGGAACGGTCATGAGGCAAGTTGGCCGCGAGTAGAGCGTTTTTATCTGTTTTTGTTCCTTGTGCTAGGAATGGTAATAGCTGCGGTGGTAACCAAGTCATTTGAGCTAAAATTTGTAACGCCAAAGCGGCTATCGAAACATTTTATCGCAGGGATCTTAATGGGAGTTGGTGCCGTGATGGCTGGCGGTGGAAATGATACGCAGTTGTTAGTGGCGCTACCGGCATTGTCTGCAGCCGGAATAGCGACGGTGGTGAGCATAGTGATGGGCATTTACGTTGGATTAGCCATAATATCCAAACGAAGAACTGCGTCGCTCATCGATAAATAGATAACGCGTTCTAACTAAATAGTGCCTTAACAGTAATGTTTCCAATTCTCTCGTTGTCGTTGAGCCAATAATCGTTGCACCATAACGATTTATTGTGCAAAATACACTCAAATACAGTACGGCATACCATTAGATTTTAATCGCGTTAGTCGATCATTAATGATTGGATTGCTTACTGATAACGAATGAAATGTACGTCACGATGGAGAAAAACAGTAATGACGATGACCGAACTCTTTAATTTCTTGAATGCCCCTCTTCATAACAGTCGTTGGTCTTGGGGCGCGGTTAACCCTTTTAACAAGGACATTGTTCTACGAGTATGGGCGGATGAGCGCAGAGAAATAGGGGGCAACAAGCATTGCTATTTCATTAGCGGAAAGTTGCGTTGGACGGATGAAGAAGGCAACGAGCAGGTGTGGGACTCAAATGATGAGCCTGATCGTTTAGGACAAAAAGAGCGAGATCTTCAAGTGGGAGGCTTTGATGGGTCTCAACGTATTATCTTGGTCGTTTGTCATGCTGAAGATGTTAATGCCTCACCAAGAGCCATTAAAGAGTTTAATCAGAAAACGATTTTAGTAGCAAAAGAGGTGGTTGAATATGAGGGAGGGCTTTATGCAAAGGCAACAGAAAGGTTACCTGTCATGACGTATCGACAGGCTGCAACCATGTCACCTGAAGAATGTGCTAGTTAGATTGTGGTTCGAGAGTTTGGATGTAAAAAAACATAATGAAAAACAAACGGCATAAGCTCGTTATGGTTGGGCTTTTGATGACCCCACTTGTGCACGCAGGGACCAAATGTAAGACGGTAGACTTGGGAGAGTCTTATCGAACCACTTGCCATCCAACACAAATAGGTAAGTGGCATGATAAGACGACAACAACGGTTCCTAAAACAACCGCAAAATGTAAAACCGTGTCCGTGCGAGGGCATGATGAGAATGGAAAACCTTACTTAGAGAAAGTGCGAGTATGCGAGTAATGGGCATTCATCGCTATCAAGATGTCATCAGATATGGATGCTTACTCTTCTTCTTCATCATCATTTATTCGATTCCCACAGCCTAAGCAATTAGGGTCAAGATCGGTTGGCATCATGATAATTAGCCCGCAGTGAGGGCATAAGTCACCTTGTGTGAACATTTGAAATCCTTATTTTAAGCCAATGACCAAATATTTAGCATGTCATACTGTATATTTATAGAGAGTTGTTGTCTATCGCTAAATCAATACTTGGAACGCAAGAGTGATTGATTCTGTGTTGAAATAGAAATAAATGGAAGTGGGTTTCAATCGTTCATTGTTATAACTGGTTGTTCATAGTGGATCAGTCAGTTTACTTTGCCACCTTACGATGAGCTCAATACACTCATCTACCTCAACGTGGTTCTTGAGATGCATGTTTGAAGCACGATAATTTGCGTTCTTGGCCTCAATGATTAACTACTCCTAATCACGGTAATTTAAATCGTTGGCGGCTTACTCACTTATTCTTAAACTCCGCTTCACGTTAAATAATCAGATACTGCAAACTAGCAAAAGTTACAAGCTACAGCTGTTGAGGTGACTTGCCCCTATGATGAACAGTAATTACCAAACTGATAGTTATATTATTATCTTATAAAGAGACCGAGGTTGATATAATGCGCGCTGTTTAGTGTTGTAATTAAATAGCGTATTTTTATTTCGTCGGTATTCGTTTTAATTAGATTAAAGCTGTTTAACTTCAAAGTTGTTATTTATTATCCCTTGCGAAATAAATCCAATGTGACGTAAATCACCACATTGGATTTATGATGGTCATACTATGTATACATCATGTATACAACGCAAAAACATAGAGGGACTGTTGTTTAGCATGATTACGATTAACTAACATCAGGACGTTATCTTATGCTAGATCTCATACAAAGTTTTTTGGACTTAGGATCCATTGTTGTTCTACCCATACTTATATTTGTCTTTGCCGTAGCCCTTGGTACGCCTATATCAAAGGCCATAAAATCAGGCTTAACCGTGGGTATCGGTTTTATTGGTCTGAATTTGGTTATCGGACTATTAGGAAGCAGTTTAGGCCCTGCCGCTCAGCAAATGGTTGAGCATTTAGGCCTCAACTTGAACATCATCGACGTAGGCTGGCCTGCTGCAGCTGCCATTAGTTATGGTACTGCTCTCGGGGGCTTATCAATCCCCATCGCCATTGGAATAAACATCGTACTCATCTTCTTTGGTTTAACGAGAACGATGAACGTCGATTTGTGGAATATATGGCATGCCGCGTTTATTTCCTCCTTGGTTTATATCATTACCGGTGACTTTGCTATTAGTATTGCGGCAACCGTTTCCTATGTATTAATGATACTTCTGTTTGGTGACATACTCGGTGGCACGATTAATCGCTACTATAAGTTTCCAAATATTACCTTTCCTCATGGTACCGCTATTCCTGGGTATATATTTGCGTTGCCATTTAATTGGCTCTTTGACCGAATTCCAGTGGTTAAAGATTGGAAAGGAGACCCTGAAACGATTCAAGAAAAACTCGGTATTTTTGGTGACAGTACGGTCATGGGCGTATTAATCGGTCTTGGAATTGGTCTGTTGGCACAATATGAAATAAAAGAATTGCTTCAGTTGAGCGTGACGACGGGCGCGGTAATGATGCTGATGCCAAGAATGGTGGCGCTGTTGATGGAAGGGTTAACCCCTATTTCTCAAGCAGCCAATGCATTCATTAAGAAAAAATTCCCAGATAGAGAGCTTTATATCGGAATGGATGCAGCCTTGAGTGTTGGTGACCCAGCGGTGTTGTCATCGTCACTTATCTTGGTTCCAATCACCATTGCACTGGCGGTTGTTCTGCCTTTCAACAACACATTACCGTTTGGTGATTTGGCAACCATCCCCTTTGTCGTATGTCTGATGGCCGCTGTGTTCAATGGCAATATTATTAGAACCATTATCGCAGGCACATTCTATATGGCGACGATTCTGTGCATCACCACTTGGGTTGCTCCATTGGTGACAGAGGCCGCCATCGCATCGAATTTTGACCTACAAGGCAATACGACCATAACAGCATTAGCTGAAGGCGGCTTATGGACTACTGGCCTTTATGTGTTAGTCACTAAGCTCCTAAATTGGACTGGCATCATCGCGATTGGTGGTGTGTGTTTAGCCGGTCTGTTTTATGTAAATAAAGTTAAAGGAAAGTCTGGAAAGACGCCGTCTGTTAAGGAGAGTAAAGCATGAGTAAGAATTTAATGGTTATGTGCGGTACCGGAATCGCGACTTCAACTCTAGTGACGACAACCGTAAAAGAATGGCTGTCGGACAATAATCTTTCTAATCAGGTCAATATGTATCAGGGCAAAATTGCAGATGAAATCGGCAGACTCGAAGAATTTGACATCATCATCAGTACGACCGCGGTACCCGACCGCTTCAATGATCGGTGTTTGATGAGCTTACCTTTATTGCAAGGTATGGGTGTTGAAGAGTTTTACGGCAAACTGGAACAGATGATAAGGAGTTAAAACCATGCTTGTATCAACAAATAAAATGTTGATGGATGCACGTGAAGGGGGCTATGCCGTCCCCTCCACAAACTTCATTGACTATGAAATGGCCAAAACATTTGTAGAAATTGCTGAACAGAAACAGATGCCGTTAATTCTTTCTTTTGCTGAGTGTCACATGGACCTCCTCTCATTAGAAGAAGCCGCGAATATCGCAACATTCCTTGCATCAAAAGCAAGCGTCGATATAGCACTTCACCTCGATCATGGAATGAACTTTGATGTGATAAAAAAGGCCATCGAATGCGGATTCACATCCGTCATGGTCGACGCATCCGATGAGAAATTTGACCGTAATGTGGCGCTGACAAAGCAAGTCGTGGAATACGCGCATCAGCACAACGTACCCGTAGAGGCAGAAATTGGCCATGTGGGCGCGGGAGAGAATTTTGAAGATCATGAACACAACGACTCAGTTTATACTGATGTTCGAGAAGCGGTGAGTTTCGCTGATCTCACTGGTGCTGATTCGTTAGCGATTTCTATTGGGACCGCTCATGGCACCTATTCGGGTACACCGAAAATAAGTTTCGAACGATTAAAGGAAATACGAGGTTCGGTAGGTATTCCTCTCGTGCTGCATGGTGGCTCTTCTACAGGTGATGAAAACCTCTCTACTTGCGCGTCTCTTGGTATATCGAAAATCAATATTTTTACCGACTTTGTCATCGCGGCGCAAAATGCTGCCAATGAAGAACATTACCCCGATTATTTGTCGATGAAGAGAGCGATTAACGAGCGTGTTGGAGAAACACTCTCTCATTATTACTCGGTATATGGGACGAAGACACATGACTGAAATAAGAGCACCATTTTTTACGGTAAACCCTAAATCGTATTTATACGGTGACAAACTTCTTACTATGGCGAAGAAGGCCGACGAACTTGCGATTCAATACGATCTGGATATTTTTTTTACAGCTCAACATGTTGACTTGCGAATGATCAAAGAGAATACGTCCCGTCTTATTGTCACCGCTCAACATATGGATCCTATCGCGGTTGGTCGAGGGATGGGACACATACTTCCTAATGCTTTACTCGACGCGGGTGTTGGCGCTGTCTTTTTGAATCATGCAGAAAGGCCTTTAACGCTTGCTGAGCTTGTCGCAACCATAAAGCGTACTAAGGAATTAGGTCTGTTCTCTATCGTTTGTGCCGACTCGCTAGAAGATGCACAAGCAATCGCGATGCTTCACCCAGATATCATGGTGTGTGAGCCGACTGAGCTTATTGGAACGGGACAAACGGCGAGCAAAGAGTACATTCTTTCCACTCAGGGGGCGATCGCAGAGATATCACCCAAAACACTGGGGCTACAAGCCGCTGGGATATCTTCACCGCAAGATGTGGAATATGTCATCAAAAACGGAGCACATGGTACTGGCGCAACAAGTGGTATTTTTGCTTCCGAAGATCCAATGCAGACGATGGTCTCGATGATCGAAGCTGTGGCCAAAGGAAGGAGTTTAGTCTCATGAATTTCTACAATAGAACCGTTTCTTTAGACACCGTTGTGGGTCGGGTTTCTTATCACAATGTCACGAATGAAGTGAAAAGCATTGTTCGAGAAAGCGGTATCGCTGATGGCATTTGTGTTATTCAAACGGCGCACACCACCTGCTCAGTGATATTCGAAGAATATGTCCATGATACCGATTTTAACGGAGACGAGTTTTTGCAGGTAGATCTGAATAAGATCCTCGACAAGGTGGTACCTCGAGAATTAACAGAGAACACAAATTATCGTTACCCTGGAGACAAGCACTTAGATTTCTTAATGTCGCTTGATGATCCGAACTATCCTGCGGATCCAGGCACGATTTTAAACGGTGATGCGCATATACGAGCAAGTTTTTTTGGGCCTAGTAAGACATTCATCTTAAAAGGGAATGAGCTGAACCTAGGGAGTGTCGGGTACGTTTATTTTGTCGACTTCGATCAAAACAGAGAACGGACCCGGAAATTCGATGTCATGGTGATGGGGCAATAGATGAACAATAACAACTTGTTTAAAAAGGAATTGTTGGTGTCTTCTTTAAATGCCTCTACCAGTGAAGAAGCACTTCGACAATTAGCCAACGTTCTTACTGAGCATGGGTACGTAAAAGCGTCGTTCTCGGATGCCATTGTCGCTAGAGAAGGTATTTTTCCGACAGGGCTAGGGGGATTAGCTATCCCTCATACCGACCGTGAACACACGATTACGGATGCCATTGCGGTGGCGGTTTTATCTCACCCCGTTGAATTTGTAATGATGGGATCAGAAGATGAGGTGTGCCTGGTGAGTGTCATATTTATGCTAGCGATGTCTTCGAATGATGCACAGATAGAGACACTACAAACCATCATGGGTTATGCGCAATCACGAGAGGCGTTAGAGGCGTTAACAAGGAGCGCCGACGTTGATGAGATGTATCAGGTACTTTCGGAGGGGTTAGTGTATGAAGACTGACGAAGTTATCGTGAAAGATGTCGCCGGTTTGCATGCGAGACCAGCGTCGCTATTGGTTAAGTCTGCAAAAAAATTCGATGCCGACGTTTTCCTTGAATATGACAACAAAAAGGCGAACGCGAAGTCAATTATGGCGTTGATGAAGCTGGGTGTAAAAGGGGGAGGGAAAGTAACAATCTGGGCCGACGGGGCAGATGAAGATGTCGCCGTAAGTGAAATTGTGAAGTCGATTAGTAGCAACTTTAAGTAAGTATGAGTGCACAACCTCCCGTTATGGAGATTGTGCACTATTGATTACAGATTACAGATTACAGGTATGGACTCACGCTTATAGCTCGCCAAATAGTCGGTAGTAACATGCTGCCAAATGGAATTTTAGGTGGTGAGCTGCTTTTTCTTGGTCTTCGTTGCAAATATCTTCGAGAAGGGCGATCACTTCTTCGACTGATTTTTTCTTAACTTGGTCAATAAGCTCAACTTTAATGAGATTGGCTTTGTTATGTAAGACGTTAATGTGTTCAGCCAGGAGTTTGTTATTTGATTTCGAATTTAGCTCTTGATAGAAGTCATTCATTATTTGAGGCATGTGCTCATAATCACCGTTTGAGGTAACGTGCTCACACTGCTCTTTTATCTGAGCGATTTTTTCTCGATCAATTTCAGACCAAGCGAGTTCTAGTAACAATGACTCGAGGCTCATGCGGACTTGAAAGATTTCACGTGCTTGATCAACGGTTATTTTACAAACAACCTTACCGCCGTTTTCTAGGACTTCTACCCAGCCTTCAACAATTAATCGTGCTATGGCTTCCCTTACAGGAGTACGACTGGTGTCCAATAACTCAGTAAGGTCGTTTTCGACGACAGCATCTTTGATTTCATTCGTTTGAATCATATTAAGTATGGATTCATAAGCACGTTGGCTTGCTTTCATGTAACACCCCAAAATTCTAATTAGGACCTTTATAACACAAGATTAACCATTAATAAGTTCGTGTATCTTGAGTGGGCGTGATGCCAGTAACAATGAGTTATGTCCTTTCAACATTATATCTCGAACGGATTATCGAGTAACTGAATAATTGTACAGATACATCATTAAGGTGGCTCATCAGGGAGATCAACCAATGAACGTAATAGTTACCCCCATCGCGTTGGCGAAAGCAATCAAGAAGCACACGAGTACGCACATCAAATCCCATTACAAAGATGAAATTGATAAATATGACGTCGCCATGGGGACACTATTTCAGAAAATGGGATTGCTTGGAAGTGAGGCTCAGTATGAGGCAAAGCCTGAGTTAGCTAAAGTGTTTGAGCGACACGCTACAGCGCTTTTAAAACCCGAGAATCAAGCGGCTATCAAGGAGAATATCAGACGCAATGTTTACAGTGCTGACACCGTTGTCGATGAACTCGTACATTCCTTCGTTGATGTTATACAGCAGCTCAACGTCGCCGATTATTCAAACGAGGCGTTGCGATTCGAAAGTATGAGGAAAGACCTGCTCAAGAGGTTGCTTGGCTCTGAGTTCAGCCCACAACACCGAGACAGTAATAGTGACGCTGGGGATAGCTCAACACTAGACGTCACCCAATTACTAGAACGAGTCAACAACAGTACTATATTGGCAGAATACTATCGCGGCCTAGATGCTCGAACGACGGATAACATTGAAATCGATTTGGTCTTTTCACTGGAAAACAAGCAAAGATCTATGGTTCCTGCGAACATACTCATCAGCAGTTCGAAACTTAACCTTAATGATAAACAGGCTCTGAGCGCGCTTGATAATATTGATATGAAGGCCATTCGTCTCGATATCGATTACCGCGAAGCAGAGTTAGAGCCAATGGAGATTGCTGAAGAATTGAGAGTTGCCGCCTCGCTTTTGAAATCCCAAACTAATGTTCGTCAGGTGAGGGGGATACTTAATCTCGAACAAGTTAAGTCGATTTCACCCCTACGTTGTAGCGATTTGGATACCTTTAATAGAGCCGAGGATTTATCGGTTGGTGTGCAAGTTAACGCAAAAACATTGCCATTTGATCCGTCTGTTCTCCCCACTGTCGACTTTGTCGTACTCGAGGGAATGGACAAGCTACTTGACTGGGAGTTTTCATCCCTACAAACATTCTATCAATGCGTCCAGTCGATGATTAAGAGCGGAAAATCGGTAAGCGCTAAAATAACGAGCCAGGTAGATAAGCGATTAATTGTACTTGCCGTAGGTATGGGAATTCGAGGGTTTTATATCAATGAATCGAGTGGGGCTCGCTTTAAGTCGGTGATTCGTTACTTATCCTACGCTGAAATGGAGGCGCTTACGTTAGCGTATTTAGCCGTAACGAATGAAGCGGATGCGAGAGACATATTTAGACGTAATCGCTTTCTTGAATCCATCGTGAGTGATTAATGTTGAGGCGATCAGATTGTCGACGGTAGCCGATGAGTCGAAAACCTTAATGCCAAAGGCCATCCACCCATTTCGGCCATCATTCACGATTATGACTTATTAAGCTCCATCGCAAGATGGAGCCTTTTTGATTAACGTCTACGCCAACAGCAGTGGTTTTTTGGTTGGTGAATGGGACCAACAATCATCATTAAAAGATGCCACTTAATCCGCGTTAGGCGCGATCACGGTTTGTGTACCAAACATAATCGCTTTCCCTCCATGCTGCTTGGTATGCGACTCAGCCTCTTCTAAGTTTGAGTACCAAAGAATGGGATAGCCGATGTTTTTAAGTTCTAGCCTCTCTCTTTATTACCGAATACTTTAAGTTGCGTATAGCTTGTTGGGCTGGTGGTGATGTTGTGTATTGTTATAGGCGTTTATATAAAGTCAAAATTTAAGAAATGCCTTAGTAAACAGCAATATCGTCATTTCAACCGTAAGCTCTAATAATTGTAACTAATTGCTTGTAAGTGCAACTAGTTGTGTAGTAATTTCCAACTTGGACAATCATAAATAAATGGAATGTTTAAGTTGGCTAAAAATATACAGCAAAAATCAAAAGTCGCCTCGAAGGTTTGGAGTGGGGTAAAAGTTTTCTTTAAGTGGTTCTGGTTAATAACGATGTTTCTGTTAGGTATTACTAGTTTTGTCGCGATGCCATTTGGAATCTTTGAATACTCATTTTCACTATCTGAACTAGATATAATAGAAACTCTATTTTGCGTGTTCTTGTTGGTTTTTATATATCAATATATAAAGCTTTGTCGTCAAATCGATGCGCCTTTAGTGCGTAAAGTTATAACACCATGGGTTCATCAAGCCCACCTGTTATTAATCTCGTTTTTACTAACCTTGGCGAGTATGAAGTTATTTAATTTGGAGTGGATTGACTTAGATCGAATGCCCTTGCTTAACTTGTTCGGGTATTTTTTGATGGCTGCAACATTAGGGTATAGCTTTTACAGAGTTAGAACACTTGCTACCCAGCACAAAAGCAATATGGAGACAGTCTGCGTTGAAGGAGTAACAGAATGAAACGGATTTATTGTTTAGCAAGTATTCTTTTACTGTTCACTCAGCAGGCCTATGCACTAACCCATTCGGATGCGAAGCCTGGTAGTACAGAGTTTCTTATTTCTGCTTGCCATGAATATACGGAATTGTACAAGAAAAAAGATGAACCTCGTTTTGGTGCTTTTGTTACCACATCCAAAGAAGAGAGCTTTCGTGCTGGTTACTGCCTTGGAGCTATCATGAATGCTAGTAACATTTGTGGTTATTCGACCTCAGTATATTGGTCCGCGGAACGAATTGCGTCTGTGAGTAATGCTCGAGCCTACTCTGAGGCAAAGTTACTGGATAGAGTAGTATGCCGTTAGTTACCACGAATCAGGCAGTAAAAGACTTGTTTGGGGTTGAGGGTAGTGAGCCTTTACGCTCTAAAGCAAATAGTTATTTGCGCAATGGTGTGATCCCTAAAAACTCAGTCGTCACTGAAGGATTTAGCGATGACAGTATGGGTAAACGTGGGAAAAAGCTACTCAAATCTAATGCGGTTACTTGTTTATTTAACGCGTTAGTTTTGGACGCTTTTTTTGATGATCCTAAATTGGTTAAAGCCATCTTTGAAAGCAAAACAACCAGAGCGGTGAATGTCGCTTTGTGTGAAGAAGTATTATTGAATGCCCAGTCCGTAACGTCGATTACCCATCTATCGGAAGTAGCTCATCAATTTCTTAATCAATTGAAAGATGAGTCATTTGATTTGCAGAAGGCCCGTTTAGTCTGTCCTTTCACTTCCCATCGTTTGCCGCAAATGGATATGGAGTTACTAAATACAGGCTTACTTTATGAGATGCTCCGGTCACAACGTCTTTCATTGTCACTGAAAGAGGAGATCATACTCAGTTGGTTAGAGCAGGATTTGTCGACTGCTGTTAGGCTCTCGGAACACGTCGATTTAGTGCTAGTGGAAAATGATGCGATGTTAAAGGACATTATTTTCAGGGCCAGCAAAGAGTTGCAAGAAGCGCAAAGTTTTAATGCCTTATTAAATTGCCTACCTGACTAAAAAAGCTTTTTTGTGCAGTGCACAAATTAACACTACTCCTATCAATCAAAGGAGTAGTGTTATGAATTCAGTTAATCAATTAGTCATCAATTACCACATCACTGAAAAGTGCAATTACGATTGCCATTACTGTTATGCCAAATGGGCGAAACCCAATGAACTTCATCGCAATGTTGATGAAATGAAGCGAGTTCTAGACAAACTAGCGAAGTATTTTTTGTCCCCTAATCCTATTCAAAAACAGCTTGGCTACCAAAGTGTCAGGTTAAACTTTGCCGGCGGAGAACCGTTGCTTCTTAAGCAAAGATTTATTGAAGCGATAGACTATGCTATTGAGCTTGGGTTTACGACCTCGCTCATAACTAATGGTCATTTAATCACTGAACAGTTTATCGTCGAACATAGCCATAAACTTCATTTATTGGGCATTAGTTATGACTCTGGCTATTTTGATAAGCAGCAGCAAATAGGAAGAATCACCTCTTCTGGAAAGGTGCTGTCTGAAAGGTGCTTAAAAACGATGTTCCAACAGGTTAAGGAACACGCTCCAATGACGCAGTTGAAAATAAACACTGTTGTGAATCAATATAACACCGACGAAAACTTCACTGAGTTAATGAGTGAGCTTAAACCAAGCAAGTGGAAAGTGTTACGTGTTCTACCTGTATTTGATTCAATCCAAACTATTAGTAATCAGCAGTTTGAGCGCTTTGTTGAGCGTCACCAATCGGTGTCGCATTTAATGTCAGTCGAGAATAATGACTCAATGACGAATTCTTATTTGATGCTTAGCCCTGATGGTTCTTTTTTTCAGAACGGGAATAAAGATCAAGGCTACTTTAAGAGCCGTCCCTTACTTACTACGCCAATAGATGTTGCGTTAAGAGAGACAGGTTTCGATCCTAGTAAATTCGCTCTTCGTTATTAAAGGGGAGTATGTGAAATGAACTGTCAAAAAGTAGCTACAAGAAATGGCGTTAATATTGAAGTAATGATAGCAAAAGCTCCTGTTCGAATTGTGAATAAAGCTAAGAGACTAATTGTTAAGTTGGTGGAGAAAGATATTACGAGGGGGATGCGGCCAAAGCTCCTTAGACGGAAGAAAAAATGGTTGAGCTACCGAGTAAATCACAAGTATCGAATATTGGTCTTGCGAAATCGCTGTAATGCAGGTCCATATTATTGTTTCAGCCATGCAGAGTTTGATCATTGGGTCAGCCAGTATTAGTTAAAAAAGACCTAATTATGTTTAGAAAGGAAATTAATGAGTATGGGAATCAAATGAATAAATTTATTGTATATGAAGGGCTAGATGCTAGTGGGAAAACAACGTTAAGCTCGCTCTACGCAAAAGAGAATAATTCTGTAGTACATTCGGCAATAGTTAGCGAGGCTCAGGATCTAAGAAAGATTATTGATTCTAAAGAATCCAAAGAGAGCGCACTGTTGTTTTTTTTGTTAAACAATTTTTTGAAAAGTGAAGAAGCGTCGGCAGTGCTTGAGTCCGAACATTTTATTTTGGATAGATATATATTCTCAACGTTGGCTTACCAGACAATCATGCTTGGTGAAGACAGAGTTAAGGCTATGTTTGATGCAGTCAACATTGGAAATGAAATTTTACTTCCTGATCTTATTGTCTTTGTTAAGGCTGATGCTGAAACTATAAATCGTAGGATAGACGGTAGAGGTGGTGAGCTGCAGTGGTATGGTGATGAGTTAACCCAAAAACATTGCGTATATACTGCATACAAGAAGATTTTTACATGGTTTGATATTCCCATTGTAGAGATTGACACATCGGATAAGTTGGGACTATCTGTTCAGGAAAATTATCAATTCATGAAGGAGCAGATTCAAAGAGCTTTTGTTAGAAAGAGATAAAAATAGTTAGCAGAGATAAGCCGCTTTACTCACGTACGAGTGATCATAGCGGCAACGATGTCGGTTTGGCTGGTGGCGATCTTGTGTATTGTAAAACCTCAAGCTAAACCATCGTGCTGTCTTTTTAGTTGATACACGCAAAAAAGCGCCCAATGGGCGCTTTTGATTACTCATATTAGCAACGGTTGCTGACTTACTTCGTCGCTTTTGTTGCTTTAGCTTTCACAGACTTCGCTGCTTTCACGTAGCTCGGTGTCTTTGCAACACGGCGCTTAGTAGCTGCTTTTTTTGCAGCTGGCTTTGCTGTTTTCTTTTCAATTTCCGCTTTTGCTTTTTTGAAACGCTCTGGAAGAATTTGCGTAGCAAATACATCTTCAACTGTTTCAGCGCGTTTGATTAGCTCAGCTTCGCCATCTTTAACCAATACGGTTGCTGGGCGTGGTAGTGAGTTAAACTGGCTTGCCTGAGACTCAGCGTAGTGACCCACATCCATGATGGCCAATACATCGTTTGGTACCAGCTTCGGCATAACCGCACCACTTTCCCAGATTGATGGGATACAGATTGGGCCTGAAACCTCAGTTTTACGAGCCACAAGTGGTTGTGTCATCTTGTTAGCAGGAAGTACTGGGTTCTTGGATTCTTGAGACTCAACAAGCGTTGCTAGGTAAGTCGATGCATCAACCATGGTGTAGCTGTAGTCCATCTCTTGGTCATCTTTAACAACGTATACTGATGTTAGAAGTGTACCGATGTTACCCGCAATGTAGCGACCTGGTTCTAACCACAATTGTGGGACTTCGAAACCTTCTTTGTTGAATTCTTCAAGCATACCGTTACAGACGATTTTCGCGTAGTCTTCGATAGTGTTGGAGTTCATCATGTGCTCTTTGCTACGACATTCTGGCTCACGCTCACGTGGCCAACCGCCGCCTAGGTCAACTTGGAAAGGTTGAACACCACATTCACGAGAGATCTCGATAACATTACGTGCGTATTCGCGGTAAAGCGCATCCCAACCTTCAGGCTGTTTAGAGAAACGACCTAGGTGAGTGTGGAAACCGTAGAACTCAAACACATCAATTTCTTTTACGCGGTTAATGATTTTCTTTGCTTCTTCTTTTAGAAGACCAAATTTGATCCACTTCATCGCGCCAATGAAGTTAGGGAATGGGTAAGCGTCAGGTTCGAAATCGTTAAAGAAATCTTCTGGGATGACTTTTAGACGAACCGCGATGCGTACTTTTTCCGTTGGCTTCACTTCACGAGCGATGCGCTCAACGATTTCAATTTCTTCATAAGAATCTAAGTGAACCGCGTAGCCGTATTCAATCGCTTTACGAATAGCAAGCTCAGGTTTAACCGTGCCGTTAAGCGCGATGGTTTTTGGGTCAGCGCCCGCATAATGCGTCGCTTCAACTTCACCAGGACCGAAACAGTCACCGCCAACGCCTTCTTCGTTACAAATGGCACGAACCGCAAAGTTAGTGTTTGATTTGATAGCAAACATTACGTTGACCGGCTTAGGCCAGTAGTTGCCGAATGCACTTTTAACACGGCGAAGGTTGTTACGCAGTGTATCTTCGCTCAATACAAATAGTGGGCTACCGTATTGCTCGATAAGGTCCGATGCTTTGCAGCCGCCGATCAACAGATCGTCGCCTTCCGTTGTGAGCTCGTCAGTTGGAGTAAGAATATTCTCAAGGCGCTCAGCGTAGTTTTGGTTCGCTTTGTGTTCGGCTAGAAGCTGCTGCTGCGTCTCTAAAATAGTGCTCAGTTGCTTTACAGATTCTTCTAAAAGCGCATGATTTTTCATATTCGTTCCTCACGAGGTCGTTTAAATGTCTAGGTGTACTCAATGAGCGCTACTTTATCTTGAGGCTAAAAATTCAACACGTCACTCAGGGTCAATTAATCTTACACCTAACGTTAACGTTATGAATTATTGAGCTTTAATAGAAATAACCATGAGCCAATCATTGCGACGATTTTGAGAGAGACTGAGATTTGTCGATTATTTATGTCACCAACGGCGAGCTTGAAACAGCCTCTGTATGGATAGGGACGCCGGTAACGTGCTGATATTTAGTAAGACTGAGTATGAGATGAAGGGTCGTCAAGTCGCAGACGTTGCAAAATTAGGGTGATGAGTCAAATAAGCTGACGCCCAGTGACAGTGTTTTACTGAATAATCAGGATAGATTGTAGCCGTTTTAAGTGAGGCTCTAACCCAATCACTTGAGCCCTAACAAATTAAGTCGAAGAGAGACGAGACGATGTCAGCCTCTTCACTGTACCCAATTTTACGAGGTAATTATCATGTCTTTTGATATCAACAACGCTAAAGGTGTATTCGCGACAGTGGACGCTGCGATTGAAGCTACTCACAAAGCTCAACTTGAGTTTTATGTGAACTCTACTAAAGAAGATCGCGAAGTCATTATTGCTGCCATTCGTGGGGCAGTATTAGCGCGTGCAGAAGACTTCGCTAAAATGGTTCGTGAAGAGACAAAACTTGGCCGTGTCGAAGACAAAATTGCTAAGCACCACCTAACTGCAATGAAAACGCCAGGTACGGAAATACTGGATACGGAAGTGTGGTCAGGTGACAACGGTATCTCTCTAGGCGAACGTGCACCGTATGGTGTGATTGGCGCAGTGACGCCTGTGACCAACCCAACGGAAACGATCGTGAACAATGCGATCTCTATGTTAGCTGGTGGTAACGCGGTGACATTTAACGTTCATCCTTCCTCTAAAGTAGTGTCTGCGGTCATGATTGACATGCTTAACAGCGCAATTGTTGAAGCAGGCGGGCCAGAGAACCTCATTACGATGGTGAAAGAGCCAACGCTTGAAACATTAAACGAAATCGCCAATTCACCCCTGATCAACATGCTAGTCGGCACCGGTGGCCCTGGTCTTGTTAAGGCGATTCTGCAATCTGGAAAGAAAGGTATTGGTGCTGGCGCAGGCAACCCTCCTGTTATTGTCGATGCTTCTGCTAACTTAGACCTAGCGGCGGCTGGCGTATATGGTGGCGCTTCATTTGACAATAACTTACTGTGTATTGGTGAGAAACAAGTTTTCGTTGAAGAAGAAGTGGCAGACGCATTTCTTGATAAGCTAGAAGCGGTTGGTGCTTACGTGCTATCAGCAGAAGAAGCGGAGCAGCTAACGGAACAAATTCTAACGTTGGATGAATTCGAAGGCGCTAAACCTTGTACTGCACATGAAATTGCACGTGTTTGGCATCCGGTTAAGCAACACGTTGGTCAAGACGCGGGTGACATCCTGAAGTCAATTGGGGTTAAGTCTGATACCCGTCTGGCGGTCATGCTAGTAGAAAATGATCACCCATTGGTTCATGTAGAACAAATGATGCCTGTGCTTCCCGTGGTTATCTGTAAAGATATCGATGAAGCGATTGAGCGCGCGGTGGCGGCTGAACGTGGTAATAAGCATTCTTCTTGTATCTACTCGGGCGATATCGAGAACGTAACCAAATTTGGTCGTGCAATTAACACAACGATTTTTGCTCACAATGGTCCAACATTGTCTGGTGTGGGTTACAACGCAGAAGGAACGTCAACATTTACGATTGCTGGCCCAACCGGAGAAGGCATCACTAACGCGCTTTCTTACACGCGTGCGCGTCGTTTTGCGATTGCTCAAGGCGGTCTGCGTATCGTTTAATCGGGTCATTTACTTTCTTTAAAAAGACGCCCTAGGGCGTCTTTTTTTATATCCTAACCACGTATAGCGACCATAAGAATCGTGAAAAATGGATTGGCTATAATTGTTTTAATATCTCGTTTGCAACGATAGCATTAGCGGCGGTTGTTGGATGAAGCTCATCGAAATACAAATACTCTGTTGTCATTAGGCATTCTTCGGTTGGTTGTGAAACCGGAAAGGTAGACAAGGTATAATTACAAGCATCAGAAATATTGGTGAAGCCATAAGCATTAGGGTTATCAGAAACCGTGTTTACGATGCCAATTATGTCGATATGATGAATAATTGAGGCTGGGTATTTATTTTTCAAATCGGAAATATGACGGGAAACCAGTTCATTATAAGTCGTAGATAAGTTTTTAACGGTAAATGGAAGTGCCCATACTTGCCATTTTTTTAACAAGTCCTCCACGGTAGCCGCCATGTTTGCCGTAATAAGATGGTTCTCTGGTGTATCGGCAATATTAGGTGCACCTACTATTACAATATTCGTCACACCAGAAAGGAGTAATTGCTCTACACTGTTTTTGGTTGACGTCGCTGAGTCAAAAATATATTGATAAGCTTCAACTCTATCAGTGGGAAGTGTTCCTGAATATATGCCATTGGTTATTATCTCTCGAGCATTTCTTATATCATTACCGCCAGTCGACAAAAAGTACAGCGCCGTGCCATCGGCTACCCCGTTTGTGTTTTGAAGGTAAGCATTGATTTGCGTCGGGAGATTGATGTCAGGGGTGAGTGGGGAGCCATCATCGTCCAATGATTTCGCACCAGCAACAGCGAAGTTATTTCCTGAAATATGGCCAGTTAAGTGCAGCGATGGTTTGAGAGGCTCGATGTCATTATCAAGGATCTCACTGGCTACATACTCGGCAATGACCGGACCATTCGAAAACCGTGAACCGTAAGTTTGTCCTTCGGCAGGCCCTCCAGCAAAGTCCATAGCATGAAGGTTACCGACATCGGACAGGCTATCTCCGAAAACATAAACATCAGAATAGGTTTCTACCGCGTAAGCATTGAGACCTATTGTTAATAGGCTTGTGGTTATGATGGATCTTATAGATGCAGCTCTTATAAACGTAGCTCTCATAAATATAGTTCTTATAAACATAGCTTTTTCTCGTGTGTCGTTTATTTCTAGTGTGTAATTAAGAGAAAGCAGGCTTTTATAGCGATCTGCTTTGCAGGTTCTCGTACTTTTCACAAAAATATCGCACAAAAAATCTATAGGGACTACAAGCAATACAAATAGGTTTATTGTCGTGGCGTCAACATCTCATTATTAGTGAGTGATAGAATTGTCACTTGCAGTGCGGTCATTATAAATTACGAGTATGCATGTGTTCTGATATTTACTACAGAAAGTACAATTATTGGGAGGCAGCTAATAAATGTTATTTTTGTATGGCTGTTTTATTATTTTATTTGTTGGATTTCATATGGCTCAGTGTGTATTTATTTGTTGTGTGAATGACTTCTATTTTTCATGTGCAAATTAGTTGACATGTTTGTTCGAGGTATCCAATAATTTCTATGCTGATTATTAATGGACGCTTAAGGTCATGGATAAACTAAAATAATAACAAGGATGAAGATGATGTCATTGGAAAGCTTAATTGTTAGAAAGAAAAAGAAACGAAAGTTCTATAGTAAAAAACAAGAACAAAGCAGTTGCATGAATTTCAAAAAAGGGCGTCCCGAGAGCGCACACAAAGTGGACAATGGTGACAGTATCACTGCCAGCCAGATGACGCCTTATGGTGATGACCATCAAGTGATCTAAGAATGTTAACGTGTTTAAGGTGACGGCTTTTCGGTCAGTTCTTTTTTATTTACAGCATAATACGATAGAATTTAGCTTACCCGATAACGCAATGAGACAAGCCCATGCTTAATTATATTGAACCTGTATTTCGGCCGCCTTCAGAGTGGAAATCACTGATACTGCAAGTGACCAACGGATGCAGTCATAATCAATGTACTTTTTGTGATATGTATACTCAGCCACAGAAAAAATTCAGGCCAAAAAAACTGGAAGAGATAGAACAAGAGCTGCAAGTCATCGCCAATTCGGGTGCGCGGGTTCACCGAGTCTTTCTAGCCGATGGTGACGCCATGACTTTGCCTTTTCATCGTTTACAGTCGATCTGTGCGCTTATTAACCAGTACTTGCCCCATGTTCAGCGTATCTCCAGTTATTGTTTACCACGTAATTTAACCAACAAAACGGCCGAGCAATTGACCGAACTACGCAACTTAGGCCTAAGCCTGATGTACATTGGTTGCGAAAGTGGTGACGATGAAGTACTAGCGAAGATAAAGAAAGGGGAAACGTTTGAATCTTCGTTAGCGGCACTTAACAAAATCAAAGCGGCTGGAATGAAAAGCTCGGTGATGATCCTTAATGGTTTAGGGGGCCCTTTATTGAGCGAACAACATGCGCTTAACTCAGCCAAACTGATGAACGCCGCTCAGCCTGATTACCTTTCAACCTTAGTCGTGTCTTTTCCACTTGGTGAAGAGCGAGTTGCGGCTGGATTTAATGGTGAGTTTCGACCGTTAACACAACCAGAATTGTTTACCGAGATTCGGTGTTTATTAGACAATCTAGAGTTAGAGAAGACGATTTTTCGATCTGATCACGCGTCAAATTATCTGGTATTAAGAGGCATATTAGGGCGTGATAAAGCGACGTTATTGCAAAAAGTCGACCTCGCCATTCACCAACCCAATAAGATTCCATTACGGCAGGAATGGCAACGAGGTTTGTAAATTCGAAGGTAGGTTACTCGTTCACTTTTTGATTTTACACAGCCCGCTTATAGCGGGCTGTGTTGTAGTCTTGTGCATGATTTTAAATTAACTGATTGATTAGCATGACTTTATAGTGTTGTTTATAGAATCTGCCTAAATAATTAGACAAGATGATTTTGTAAAATTGACACTGTGAAAATTCCGTTGTGAAATTTTTGTTAAAAACGCGCTATTCTGTTTAACAAGCAATGACAAAGACCAAACCGACAAGCGTTGACGGGATTTGCTTACATTGTTATCCATTAGCTTTGAAGGAATAGACTATGAATATGCAGACATTCGATAAAACTGAACAACACAACGCACTTAATTTTATCGCAGAAGCCGTGTTTGCCGTGGAAATGGTCAAATCCGATGAGCTGACGCAAAAGCAAGAGAAAGCAAAGCAACTATTGGATACTTTATTCCCGTTAGACAATGGCTCTCACGAAGACGTTGTAAGCTACGAAATTGACTATCGACATATACAAGCTTATTTCAAAAATGGACAGCACAGTGGTTTGAAACATGCCAAAGGCTTTGTGGCGTATACGGGTGACAAATGTTCGCCGGACTCTATTCTACTTCGTGATGAAAGTGGTACTCACGTTGAAGTGACACTGGGTCGCCGCAAGGGAACAGGATGTCTTGAGCTGGTCGCTATTGATGATATTCAACTTGAAACTTGCACGACGTTTGGACAAGTGGAAACGCACACTGGGACTGGGCTCCGCCATTGGGTAAGCTTAGTTAAGGGAGATGAAAAATGTCGCCCGAAAGCGAGCAATGAAGACAAAGAATACACGGCAAAAAATGGCGATGACTATACATTAGGGTTTGCGTTTGCCTTTTAATCTAACCGAGTAATATTGTTAAGTCGTTTATCACATCGTTAAAATGAGCCAGAGAATTATTTTCTTTGGCTCATTTTTTATGGGGGCTACACATAGGTAATTATTCGATTGAGTTAGGCTAGCACCGAGTACATTACTTCTCGTTAAATAGATAAATAGATAAATAGATAAACAGACAAAATAAGCCACATGTTAAGTTTTTTCCGTTAAGACATTAAATGTGGCAGTTGGTGAGTGAAAAACAACCTCACTATTGATGCTTTGTTATGTTTCTATTTTACTGTCTCTACTTAACTCATTGATTTTAAGTTATTTAAAATCACGATCGGTCATCACTATGCTACTTGCCAAAACGTTTAAATTTCATTCTATTTTAAAAGTGAGGGGATCAAAAGTAGCCGGTATGGTTACTACTAACTTTGATGAGGCCGAAATGTATAGCGGATTCAGTACATCGACACACACGGTCATCTTCATGTATTCTCGCACTTCATATGAACACCGCACTTGCCCCTCTTATTAATAGGCCATCACACAGGAACTTATGACGTGACCGAATATGTAATCATTGATATACCTTTTGAATCGCGATATCGGTGTTGGTTCTGTGGCGAGCCAAGCAATGGAACCTTGCGGTGCCTTCTAGCCTCGTATGCTCCTCAAAGAGAAGGAATTGAGCTGCCAGTTTGTACCGAGTGTGCTTCTTTTGCTGATAAAAAAACGTCGAAGACTATTTGGCCACTTCGTTTACACATTAAAAACCGTCTTCTTAATCGGTATGCCAAACATCTGGGTATTGGTGTGACTTGGACTAAGGAAGAATTAGAGCAATCGCAGCTGGAAGGGGCGATTTTTGAAGGTTTTAGGGCAAGTGCTTGGAAAATGTATGAAATTGCTCGAGAGCGGGTCGATTTTCAAGGGTGGCCTTTAATGGTTGATGGTGCAGCCGTTGAATCATTTGATGACACTTTCTATTTTGAATTTCTTGGTACGAGATTTCTGAGCGTCACGTCAGCAATGGAATTTTATGTGAAGTCTGAAGGACTAGATGAGTTATTACTGTCAGGGCTGCTCAGTGCTCTTGGCAAAGAGCAATTTGAACACTGCCTAAGAATCGCCCGGGTAAACCCTAACCCAAGCAGAGCCGTTCGAAGTCGATTACTGGATGAGGTTGAACAGCAGATCAAGGAACGCAACGCGATGACCAGCCTATCCAATTCGACGATCAATGCGATTGATGTACAGGCAATCAAACCGGTTCAAGTGAACCAGCTCAATGTTGAACCGGAAGCCATCGCATGGGTGATGAATAAAGGGATCGCGACGCTTGCAGTATTAATGCAATTCGAAGACCGTTTTTTCGAAGAACATGAACATCTCGGTGGGCCTAGAGCATTTCAGCTCTACAATGGGATTCAATGGTATTTGGAAGCTCGTGAAGATCATGAGTGGGGAAGTAAAGATCCCAATGAACCACTTTGGTTGCAATTAAAAAGACGCGTCGCGTTTTAGTCGCGTGACGCTCTAATTCTAGTCGCTTGATGATTTAACAAGCGGTCGGTTTCTATAGGTAACAAAAACGACATTATGTTCGCCTCTGTAATGACATCATAGGTGACGCTGTCACTGGTTGCTTTGTTGGATGTACCCGTTTAATTATCATCGAACCAAACAGTTCGATTGGAAATGTGGGTTTTTCATGCAGTTTTTAGCAATGTTAAGGTTTGATCATTTTTAGGTGGTTCACGAATATCAAGCCGAAGGACATGAAAATACAGATTGATTAATTTCAAAAGCGTTTCTAGACAAAAGCTATCCTTAATCAGCAACAAAAACATTCAATAATTCGTCATTCCTTTGCAGAAAGGAATCTACCGACAGCGCGTTGTGAGCTTATTTGGGTGTCATTTATTTCTATTTAAGTGAGCCACACGCTGATGAAGATCCTCATTTGCATGAGGATGACGGCCTAATTGGGGTGGTTTGAAGAGCGATAAGTTAGGCATTCATTGTTCAGAAACCAGTCAGCTTAGTCTTCGTAGCGCAGAATGAGTTTGGTACGTGGCTGCTGCAACACATTCAATAATTCGTCATTCCTTTGAAGAAAGGAATCTACCGGCAGCGCGTTGTGAGCTTATTTGGGTGTCATTTATTTCTATTTAAGTGAGCCACACGCTGATGAAGGTCCTCATTTGCATGAGGATGACGGCCTAATTGGAGTGGTTTGAAGAGCGATAAGTTAGGTATTCATTGTCCAGAAACCAGTCAGCTTAGTCTTCGTGGCGCAGAATGAGTTTGGTACGTGGTTGCTGCAACACATCCAATAATTCGTCATTCCTTTGTAGAAAGGAATCTACCGACAGCGCGTTGTGAGCTTATTTGGGTGTCATTTATTTCTATTTAAGTGAGCCACACGCTGATGAAGATCCTCATTTGCATGAGGATGACGGCCTAATTGGGGTGGTTTGAAGAGCGATAAGTTAGGTATTCATTGTCCAGAAACCAGTCAGCTTAGTCTTCGTGGCGCAGAATGAGTTTGGTACGTGGTTGCTGCAACACATCCAATAATTCGTCATTCCTCTGAAGAAAGGAATCTACCGACAGCGCGTTGTGAGCTTATTTGGGTGTCATTTATTTCTATTTAAGTGAGCCACACGCTGATGAAGATCCTCATTTGCAGAGGATGACGGCCTAATTGGGGTGGTTTGAAGAGCGATAAGTTAGGCATTCATTGTCCAGAAACCAGTCAGCTCACTCTTCGTAGCGCAGAATGAGTTTGGTACGTGGCTGCTGCAACACATCCAATAATTCGTCATTCCTTTGAAGAAAGGAATCTAAACCTGCACAGCGACGCAACGGTTCTTTATGGTGATGACGTCAGCGTTGTTTTATTACTTAAAGTAATACTTGTGAGCCGCAAGGAGGCCGATAAGTGCGGCATTGTAATCAATGGCAAACTCGTTCACTGCGTAAGACTTTTCACTGTCAACATAACTGAGCATTCCCATGTCCTTAGGAGCAACGCCAGCTTGCCCCTTGATGTTAGGCCCTCCGACTAAAAAGCCGGGTAAACTGACTCCGGTACCGATCCGATATAAGTGGTGTAAATTGCGAACGGAATGGGTACCAAAATGCGTCACAAAACTCATATTGAACGCGTTGGCTCCGAGGAGATAATCGATCTGAGTTTGTATTAACCAGCGATACTTTGTTGTGTTAGAGATCATATCACTCCAAGCCAATACGATGCCAATCTCTGCCACCATCTTATTGGAGCCCCAAATAAATTTTTGATTGCCTACAAAAAATGGCGACTGCTCGGCGAGTCCAGCATAACGAGCCGCGAGGGCGTTGAGATCGTCTTTCATTAGTTGAGTCAATGGCGTATCTGTCTCGAGCATCATGTGCCAGATGCCCATAATGGCCGGGTTCTTCCATTCAAAAAAATCAAACATCGAGATATCACTGCCTATCAGTTCACGATATTGCGTGTCGAAGTAGTCAAAGAATACGTCTTCATTAGTGGCTAAATATAGCTCTGCTGCTGCCCACATTCGGTCATCAACATCCGTAGCGAGTGACTCTTCCATGTCATGCTCATTACGAATATAAGGGCCCGAACCACTGTCATCGGCTTTGGTCCAGTCGGTGTATTGTGTAGGCTGTGTTTCTAGATAATCCCAGGCAGCCTCAGCAGAGGCTAGCCATCGAGCTGCTAAGTCTGCATCAAAGGGTTTATAAATTCTTGCTGCGAAAGCCATGGTAGCGGCATACTTTGCGGTGTCAGGGGTGCTCACGCCAAAGATGTAGCGAGTTTGGGTATCAAGCCAAGGTGGAATTTTTGCAGGCCATGCACTTCCTGATAACTTGCGATAGACCGCACCATCTCGGCGTTGCATTTTTTCCATCCACAGTAAGCCAACTTTGGCTTCGTCGAGGATCGTAGGGAATTGATTGTCGTTATTCGCATCAAACAACGTCGGTGATTGGCGATAGGCTTCGAGTAGTCTTGCGATGGTGATGGTGGCCGTAGAAATGTATTTTCCAAAATCGCCTGCATCGTACCAACCGCCTGAGGCATCGATGTATGTCCCAGCTTTGTTAATCGTATCGTCTCTAAAAATAATGCCATCTTGGGTGTGACTTGGCGGGCGGGCCATGCCCGTGATTGGGGAATACACTGCTTCGCCAGATCGTTGCAGGTACAGTGCATGAATTAACCCATCGGTCAGGTTTTCATACACGTCAGGACGTATTTCAAAGGGAACGGACTTATGTTCGCCAGAACGAAAATAATACCAGCCAACATTTGATGCGTTTGAAAAGTCAGCGACATGTATTGTCTGACCATCGGGAAGTTGGTTGTTATAGGTGAGCGAAAAGCGAGCGATCTCGATGTTCTCAGGCATGGCGATTAAGGCGACATCTTTTTGTTCCGGCGAAATGACATACACTTTTTTATCGGCCTGCGGCATATACCCAAGCTGGTTTAACACAAGGCTATTAGCGTGGACGCCAGTACCAAATATTACTAATAACAAGACAATATATTTACTCATAGCGACCCCAAATGAATGTTTCAACCCAGTGTAAGCTGGGTACGACAACCTTTCATTCATACTAGGATCGTAATAGTGAGTTTCCAGTAAATACAGTCAATTAGAATGCAATCTTGTGTCAGTGCGCTATTGGCGGTCATTTCGCTTCACTGCTGACTCGCCATTGTACGTTTGTGATTAATTTTACTCTAATGTCTTTTCTTTTCCATATTGAAAAGGTCAAGTATTTTGCTGTTGTTATTGCTGTTGTTATTGCTGTTGTTATTGCTGTTGTTATTGCTGTTGTTATTGTTGAATATCGATGCAGTTGACCGCTGATTCAATTAAACGCTTCTTATAGTTTTCGACATCTTCTCCTTGCTGCATTGATTCGATGAACGCAAAGTTCATACGTATGTGCTCACCATGTTCGGTGGTCATTAAGCGAATATGAGCTTGTGTCACGGCCTGTCCAGAGGTGTTTGGGTTTTGGTCTATTTTAATTTGAGCAGGGATACCATTGATCGTCGCATTTTTTATAGATTTAACGCCTGCAACATCAAAGTTAGCGGCAACTGTCTGAGGACCATCATATGCGGCATTGGATGGGGCGGTTACCTTCACTTCCTGTCCGTTTAAATGCTGATATGTGCGTTGGTTTGCTTGATAGCCGTCTGAAAGAGTCGTGTTACAGGTTTGTGATGATGTAAAGTCTCCCAAGAATGGGATGGCAGTGGTGGTTGTGTTGAGCGCTTGGAAATTATTGTTTAGGTCAACTGCTGTCAATACATCACCAGATTTAAAAGTGACGAGTTCCCCAGCATTCGCCAAACTTACACTTAAGATTGATACTGCGATAATTGATTTAATCAGGTTCATAGTAGTTGCCCTTGTTCTATTTTAGTTTCATCTAATACAATTATGGAGAATTTCTTGGTTGGTGTAGTGGGGGGAGTAGTGCCACTACCGCCATCGCCACCACCACCGCAGCCACTAATTATCGAAATCAAAATTAGAAGGCTTATACCTCTATTCATGTTAATCACCTCGCCATTAATAACTTGTTACGTTTTGTTGGCTGAATAATAACCAATGAGATGGTTGGCGCATAAATACAATCTATTCGTTTTTTGTATATATTGAATTTGATTAGGCGAGTGTTTTTATGTAGGGGGTGAGCTAGTCAGGTCTATTTTTTCTAGGCGATGAGTCACCTTACGTCGTTACAGAACCCAAACTGAAATAGGGTCAATGGCGATGGTAAGACACCATCGTCATTGATTGTTGGGAGTTGTTCTTTGAAATGATTTATTGAGGCGACCGACTGGTGAATGAGATATCTTTATCATGTCCAGACCCTATCATCACCGCTTCAAAAATTGGGTCAGATGCGTTGTTGGGGTTGGACCAACGAATGAAGAAATTGGCGCCGGCACCACCTTTAACCTCACGTTTTTCGACCAGGTATTCGGCGCTAGACATGGCGTTAAGCTCATATCCTTCCGAGATAAATTGTCTGATAATCTCGCCATTGGTGTTGTAATAATCGATGCTATGTATGTTTATCTTGTGGGTAGGATCGGTATTTCGAATGACGAGTGTAGACTCTAATAAAACGGGTTTGCCCCCATCCGTATAAATATGCGAATAGACAGGAACATAGGCATTGACTGTCTCGTTGCTAGCGGTGGCGATTGAGGCTCTTTCAATTTGTTGTGCTTGATGACTGAGCTTCTCTTCAATGTTGTCCACTGACTTGACGAGGTTGCCGAGGTAGATGGCTAACCCGATCACTAAAATGGTGGAGAGAATGGCGATGAATTGGCTCACACCTTGTCTTAAGTTCATGATAATACCGTTAAAATAAAAGACCGATACCTTATGGTAACGGTCTCCTAATTTTATTGTCATACCTCACGTCAACTCTGTGGTGCTCGAACCATTTAAAATTGTTAGCGAGTATGTAGAGCCGGGTTGTTTCTGTTATGCGCTAAGAGATCTGAGCAACATAAACGACTGATTGACATGTTGCTCTGTGACAACAAAACCGAGTAATTTGTCGTCTTGATCTAGGGCTTTTGCAACGATTCCGTTTGAGTTGCTATCAAGCTGAACATTCATCTCCCAGCGCGCAATGCGTTCGCCTGAAGTGATCCCCCCCAGTTGTATTGGGTAGCTAGGTGTTTTTACCTTCACCATCATATTAGGCAGTGTGACCGGAGTAGGTTGCCCAAGTAACGTTTTTGCCAAGGCATTGGCACTAATGAGTGTGGGTTGCAAATAGGCTCTTATTTGCCCATCAAACTCGGCGCAGTCGCCCAGAGCGTATACATCAACATGAGATGTCGCCATCGTCGCATCTACACAGATCCCCCTGTTGACTGTGATACCCGCTTGTAGTGCTAAGGCCGTATTGGCTTTTAACCCCGCACACACCATGATTTCGTCGAGGTTGAATGTTTCAGTATTACTGAGCGTGACCTGCTTACTTCCATTAGGGTTATGGGTGAGTTGTTGTACAGTGCAACCCGTACGGATGGTAACGCCAGCGGCAGCAAGTTGTTGCGCGAGCTTAAATGACACATAGTCGGGCAGTTGATTGGCCATGAGCGCGGCGGCTGGATCGACAATCGTGACTTCTTTTCCTGCATGAGCGAGGTCAAGTGCGACCTCAACACCGACTAAGCCACCACCAATGACCAAGAGGCGTTGTGCCGAGGCGACGCGGTCTTTGCATTGAGTAAACTCAGCGAGGCTATTGAGTGTAAGCAATGAAGATGAGGCATCGCCATGCATAGGAGGAATAAACGGGCTCGCTCCAGTTGCCAGCACTAATTTCGAGTAATAGAGAGTTTGATTACCCGCTTGAATCGAGTGATCCGCGACATCTATTGCACTTACTGATGTGTGGCTAATGACTTGAATATTGAGTTGCTTTGCCAACGTTTCACTAGGAGTGACGATCAGATCGTCAACAGATTGCTGTTTAGAAAACACATGACTCAGATCCGGCTTATTGTAATCATGGCCATCGTCACGGGTAACCACGTATATGGCGGTGTCGTTATCTTGGCGACGAATTGCTTTCACGAGTTGGTAAGCGGCAAAGCCGCTCCCAACAATGACAATTGGGTGTGTCATTATGCCGCGTCCTCTTTGTTGTGAGGAACAAACACATCCTTTCCTAAATGGCATTCAGGGCATAGGAAATAATCCGGTACTTCTGACCATGGCGTTTGGGGTTCAACACCTTGATTAGGCTCACCAATCTCTGGGTCATAAACCCAGTTACAGACAGTACATAGCATGCACTGGCAGTCGTTTTCATGCGGTTGAGTGTTATTGCCCTCAAATAAGGCTGAGGTAGGCTGTGGCGCTGGTGACACAGAGGCAGTGGATGTGCATTCGGTAGTAAATGCCTCTTCACTGGCTACATTGTCTGAGACTACGTTTTCCTTAGCCGATTGATTTGCTTGAATTGGTTCAACATTATGGGTGTGAAGAGCCCACAATTTTGCGATTCTCTGACCATGTTCACGGCAAGCTCGCATCGCTTTACCATCAGGGCGCCACTTGGTTTTTAGGCTTTCCGTTGTTTCAAAACCAGCATCGGTCAAGCGTGAGTGAATGCGGTCAACGGCGCCGCCATTCCATCCGTAACTGCCAAACGCGCCTGCTTTTTTCTCTTTGAAGCGAAGACCAGTAATCTCTTCCAACATGCCAGCAATCTTCGGCATCATGACATTATTCATGGTTGATGAGCCCACGAGTACGCCTTTAGAACGGAAGACATTAGCTAAGATCTCATTCTTATCTTGGCGTGAAACATTAAAGACTTTTACCGCGACACCTGGATCCACATCATGAACGCCCTGTGCGATGGCATCGGCCATCATGCGGGTATTGTTCGACATCGTATCGTAGAAAATGGTGATACGATCTTCTTGGTAGTTATCGGCCCATTCAAGATACTTCTCAATGATCTGAATCGGATTATCACGCCATACAATGCCATGAGCGGTGGCGATCATATCAACAGGTACATTGAAGCTCAGGACTTCTTTGATCTTTGCAATGACCAAGCTACTGAATGGGGTCAGGATATTGGAATAGTATCGGAGGCACTGGTCCATCAACTCGGTTTGGTCCACTTCATCATTGAACAAGCGTTCGTCACAGTAGTGTTGACCAAAAGCATCATTACTGAAGAGAACGGCGTCTCCTGTGAGGTAGGTCATCATACTGTCTGGCCAGTGCAGCATAGGTGCTTCAATAAAGATCAGCTGTTTGCCATTGCCAACATCGAGAGTATCCCCCGTTTTAACAGTATTGAAGTTCCATTCTGGATGGTGATGGTGACCGACGATGGAGTCAATGGCGGCTTCAGTACAATAGATCGGTGTGTTGGGAATTTTTTCAAGTAGCGCGGAAAGTGCTCCGGAGTGGTCTTCTTCAGCATGATTGATGACAATATAATCAATGGTATTAAGGTCAATTTCCATTTCTAGGTTTTGAAGAAATTGATGGCTAAAGCGATGATCGACCGTATCGATCAGGACGGTTTTTTCTTCACGAATGAGATAGCTGTTATAGCTGGTTCCCTTGGTCATTTTGTATTCTGTGCCGTGGAAATCTTGTACTTCCCAGTCGCGTTGACCTACCCAGTGAATGTTGTTCTTTACATGAATTGTCATAGTACGGCCTACTCTATAGTGTGCGCTCAATGAGCGTAAATTAATTGGGTGAACTGATACCCCTATAGCAGGTTGCATGCCAATAAATGGAATTGATTTAACTAACTGTTTTTATTGAACTAATAACAAGGTTAATATGTGATTTTATCTTTTTGACAAAACTGGTTTTATTATCGAATGGATAATTTATTATCATTTTGATTGGATGAAGGTGAAAAAATGCCCCACAATAGTGAGGCAATTTGTATTCGACGTCGTGTTATCTTGCGACTATTTCGTGTTAAACATCTTTTCGTCACGCTTGTCTTTATCGGACCAAAAATTAATATTGAACTGTGCGTTGTCACTCATCTCGATACGGTGCCAATATTGAGGTGGACTGGTCGCAAACTGCCCAGCCTCAATGACAACTTTGACCTCAGGTGTGGTCGCATCTGCATCAGCGAAGCCAAAGTAGGTGACGGTACCTTCCATGACACACAATTGGCCGAATACATCCTCTGCCGTATTGTGATGAGTAAGTAGGGCGGCAGGGACAGATTCGGTCGTAAAAAACGGTGTTGAGCGTTGTATCGTCCAGTTTTTAGGGATGCGTAGATGGCTCATGGTATTTCTCCAATAATTATAAGATATTGATTTTAATTGTTTAAATTTCTTTGAATAAGTAATTAACGAAGCTCAATCAGTGCTATTTACCGATTGTTTTTATGAGTGACCTTGTGATTGAATAGACAAGAAAGAGACGTAAGTAACGCTTTCATAGCTAAGTAGCACGCAGAGTGTCGTGCGCAATACGTTGAATTTAGATGGCACTGATATTCTTCCTGATAGCTCTCTGCGGTTCGGTTCTCTAGATACAGTTGATACATATGGGGCCTCTGCGTGTGTAGGGTTATTATGATGTAAGACACTGATATATTTTCTAGTATTGCGTCTTATTCTCATCTTGGTTTCGTTTAATATTGCAGATTCAATGCCAACTTTATTTGTTGTGAAATATCAGTTAGATAATAAAATCAGTGCTATTTTTATATCTATTTGATAATGAACTTGGTTATCATTACTACAATGAAATTATCATTTAGATAAGAATGCTACTTAGGTAGGTAAGTCGATTGACATCAGGAGGGGGAGCATCGTGCAATACAGTAGTGAATGGCTGCAAGTCACCTTAGACATTACATCGGGCATCTCGGAACAAGACCGTTTCGAACGTCTACTCGAAACTATTCGCACAATGTTGCAATGTGATGCCTCGGCACTGCTGCTGTATAAAGATCAGAACTTTATTCCATTAGCAACCAGTGGCCTTAGTAGCGATGTACTGGGACGCCGTTTTGCCATAGAACATCATCCTAGGTTTGAAGCGATTGCACGCGCAGGTGATATTGTTCGTTTCCCGCCTGATAGCGAACTTCCAGACCCGTATGATGGCTTAATTCCAAATCATGATGGCAATCTTGAGGTCCACGCTTGTGTTGGGTTGCCCTTGATGCATGATGAGCGATTGATTGGTGCCGTGACGATTGATGCCTTCGAGCCCCGTCAGTTTGACCAGTTTGGTGAGAACCATCTGCGTTTAATCAGTGCGTTGGCGTCCAATAGTTTGCATATGGCGTTATTGGTTGAAAAGCTTGAAGCACAGTCGGGAATTAAGGCTAATCAATCTCAACCACGACGTTTTAGTTCTGAAAAACAAGACATCATTGGTCAGTCTTCAAGTATGTCGGCATTAAAATCGCACATATCGGCCGTCGCTGAAACCGATTTATCGGTATTGATCATGGGCGAGACGGGTGTAGGTAAAGAGCTGGTGGCACAGTCTATTTTTGCTCAATCAAAGCGAAGTGAAGAGGCGTTTGTGTATCTAAACTGCGCTGCGCTTCCGGAGTCTGTGGCAGAAAGTGAGCTGTTTGGTCACATCAAAGGAGCATTTACAGGCGCCATCAGTAACCGAAAAGGCAAGTTTGAGTTGGCGAACAAAGGCACATTATTCTTAGATGAGATCGGTGAGCTGTCCCTAGGGTTGCAGGCTAAATTACTGCGAGCACTGCAATATGGTGATATTCAGCGAGTAGGGGAAGATCGCAACATAAAAGTTGATGTACGGATTATTGCAGCGACAAATCGAGTCATACACGAGGAAGTAAAAGAAGGCCGTTTTAGAGCGGATTTATACCACCGATTGAGTGTGTTCCCTGTGTTTGTGCCACCACTTCGAGAGCGAGACAGGGACGTTATCTTGTTGGCAGGCTTCTTTGCCGAGCGCAGTCAGCATTTGCTCAACGCCGCCAGTATCCAACTCGACAGCAGCTTATTGCCACTATTGCAGCGTCACCCTTGGCAAGGGAATGTGCGAGAGTTAGAGCATGCAATCAGTCGTGCCGCGGTGATAGCGAAAGCTGAAACGAATGACGCCCATCTAGTGCTAAAACCGCATCATTTTCTGCTGTCTGGCGAGCAACATGGCGTTGAAACGGGTAAGACGGACAATATGGATAGCAACGCGAGTGATTCAATTGAGATGACTGAGTTTAGTCATTTGACGCTCAAAGAAGCGTCAGAAGCGTTCCAACTTCAGTTTGTTCAAAAAGCGTATCAAGACAATGAGCAAAAGTTATCAGCGACGGCAAAACAACTGGGGATCTACCCAGCGAACCTGCATCGCCTATTGAAAAAATTAAATTTGAAGTAGCGTGTGATCTTCAGCGTTGATGTTTTTGCTTACCCGCTTACCCGCTT
>NZ_JBFROV010000016.1:347323-400303 GCF_041471725.1 Vibrio sp. 10N.261.51.F12
TTACCCGCTTACCCGCTTACTTAGTTGTTTGCTGGAGCGTGGTAGGTAGCGCTTAAACAGCCGTCGCTAAGACGGCTGTTTAAGCGGAATCTTCGTTGTGGATCGTTATTGGTTTTCGTTCATTATTGGTCATAATTCATCATTGGCTATGACGACGCGTTATCACTACCTGATGAGTAAGTGCTCGTTCTAGGCTTCTACTTCAGGAATGGCAACCAAAGAAACACAGGCTAAACTAATGTCTTGGTCAAGATAAGCCATCCCCAGCTTATGAAGAAACGCTAGGCGGTCGGCGTTGCGTAGATCAATATCAGGCCCGGCAATGCCGTTTCGTTCATAAATGGCGGCGACATGTGCGAGGAATTGCTCACCTGCATCCATAAGTAATAGGCTCATTGCGCCAACATCGGGTCTGACGCTTGCTTGTTGTTTTTTTGATAGATTAACCTCGAGAACAATCGGGTGTTCGTTGCCATCAAAACGTGCGAGTCGCTCTCTTACTGTTTGTTTCGCCCAGTAATACGCGAGCTCTTTACTCTGCGTTAGGAATACAGGTTCTACTGACTCGGTGTAGTCATTTCCGATGGTGGCCATGGTATTTTTTGCGGCTTCATTTAGCGCCTTGTCTCCAGAGCGTTTCAATCCTTGTCCTTGAATCGACACCAGAAGGGCTGAAGATGTTCCATGATACCAAGTATCGTTTGTCGCAAAGCCATCGGTTGATAACAATTGCTTCGCATCTTGTAGGTATAGAGGGGTATCAGTCATAGGCACTCTCAACAAATAATAAGGGTGGTTCCGACGGACGTTAGTCTCATCGCTGCACGTTTATGTAAAAAATACTGTAGCAAAGTTGCGGAGATAAAAAAGCGACCCGAAAGTCGCTTTTCTCTTAATATTTACATTTACTTAAGTGACTTATTTGGGGGCGCCTAAGTAAGCTGAGCCAACGAATTAGCTAAACTGGTTCGACGTATTTAATGCGCCACCCGCTTTTAGTGCGTTTTCACCGGCAAAGTATTCTTTATGGTCATCACCCATGTCAGAGCCTGACATGTTTTGGTGTTTCACACAGGCGATGCCTTGGCGGATTTCTTTACGTTGAACCCCCGCAACATAACCCAGCATTCCTTGGTCACCGAAGTATTCTTTTGCTAAGTTATCTGTCGACAACGCCGCAGTGTGGTAAGTCGGGAGCGTGATTAGGTGATGGAAAATACCCGCTTCACGTGATGAATCGGCTTGGAATGTACGGATACGGTCATCGGCTCGAGTCGACAGTTCAGTGTCATCGTATTCGGCACTCATTAGGCTTGCACGGTCATACGCTGATACGTCCTCACCCGCTTCAACCATGGCATCATAAGCTTGTTGACGGAAGTTGAGTGTCCAGTTGAATGATGGTGAGTTGTTGTATACCAGTTTTGCATCAGGGTGAACGGCGCGAACACCATCCATCATTTCTTTGATTTGACCGATATGCGGTTTTTCTGTCTCAATCCAAAGTAAGTCAGCACCGGCATTGATTGCTTCAATACAGTCAAATACACAGCGGTCTTCACCAGTGCCTTGACGGAATTGATACAGGCCAGAAGGTAGACGCTTAGGACGTACCAGTTTGCCATCGCGGTTGAAGCATACATCGCCTTCAGCCATATCCGCCACGTCGATTTCTTCTACGTCTAAGTATGAATTGTATACATCACCTTGGTCGCCAGGCTCTTTCACAACGGCGATCTCTTTGGTTAGGCCAGCACCTTGTGAATCGGTACGTGCCACAATGATGCCGTTGTCGATGCCAAGCTCAAGGAAGGCATAACGCAGTGCGCGCAGCTTGGCATGGAAATCCGCGTGAGGGACGGTAACCTTGCCATCTTGGTGACCACATTGCTTTTCATCCGCTACTTGGTTTTCAATTTGTAGACAACACGCGCCAGCTTCAATCATCTGTTTCGCCATCAGATACGTTGCTTCCGCATTACCAAAGCCGGCATCAATATCAGCGATGATTGGCACTACGTGTGTAACATGATTGTCAATTTGGTCTTGGATAGAGTCTTGCGCAGCCACGTCACCAGCTTCACGAGCCGTATCTAGCGCACGGAACAAGCCACCAAGTTCACGAGCGTCCGCTTGACGAAGGAAGGTATATAGCTCTTCAACTAAGCCAGCAACCGATGTTTTTTCATGCATTGATTGGTCAGGAAGAGGACCAAAATCAGAGCGAAGTGCTGCGACCATCCAACCCGATAGATAAAGGTAACGACGATCTGTTTTGCCTTCAAAGTGCTTCTTAATAGAAATCATTTTTTGTTGGCCGATAAATCCATGCCAGCAACCGAGAGACTGTGTGTATTGAGAGCTGTCTGCGTCGTACGCCGCCATATCAGCTCGCATGATATCGGCCGTGTATTGCGCAACATCCAGACCCGTTTTGAATTTATTTTGAGCACGCATTCGAGCCGCCGACTCTGGATTAATAGCATCCCACGGAGCACCAGCAGTGCGTTTAGCAACTTCGATCATTTCGATATCTTGTGTGATTTGCGACATAACTCTTCCTTAGTTTCAGTTGGATATGTGGCCAAACCGGCCTGGGCTAAATCTTAACCATGGACAAAGCGTACGTGAACATGTGATAATTTTGTTAATTTATAGTTATTATATTCGGTATTTATTTTATGAATATAGCTCGTATAGACCTTAATTTACTTGTGTATTTAGACACCTTATTGAGAGAGCGAAACGTCACGCGTGCGGCGAATCAATTGGGGATCACACAGCCCGCAATGAGTAATGGGCTGCGTCGTCTTAGAGATTTATTTGAAGACCCACTACTGGTTCGAACCAGTGAGGGCATGATTCCAACAGAGCGCGCTCAAAAGCTGCAGCCCATGATTCGAAACGTGTTAGCGAACGTTGAAAAGGCGCTGCAACCGACGATTGAGTTCAACGCGGAAGACAGCGAACGAGTGTTCCGCATTATGGCCAGTGACTATGCTGAATCGACACTCATTCAACCGTTACTTGAGCGGTTGAATCAGATTGCGCCGAAAATAAGGCTCGATATTATGACGCCCAGTGATGTCAGCTACCAAGATGTGGAGCAGGGCACGGTCGACATTATCATCAACCGTTTTGATGATATTCCTCAGTCGTTCCACCAGATGAGCCTTTGGCATGACGGCTTTTCTTGCCTTTTTAGTCGGGATAATCCAATCGCTGATAACTTTGATATTTTTTCTTATTTAAAGGCTCAGCATATCTGGGTAAGCAAAACAGGTATGGGAACGGGTGTCGGTATTAACCCGAGCGAAGCGCAAAAGCTGGGCTGGATTGACGAGGCGTTAATGCGCATTGGCAAGACACGCAACATTACGGTATTCACTCGTCACTATTTGTCGGCGGTGTTATTCGCTCAGCAAAAAAATCTTATCCTGACCATTCCAAGTAAAGCGGCTCAGTCCCAACGAAATAATCCGAAACTGCTCATCAAACCGGCGCCATTTGCTATTGAGCCCTTTGAGGTAAAAATGGCGTGGAGTCCGTTATTACAAAGTAATCCCGACCACCAATGGATGCGTCGATTGATTAAGAGTGTGGCGAATGAAATTGAAAGTGGTGTGACTGAATAACCGTGAAATTATGGGTATTCACATTGTGAATGTTCAATATAAGCGGCATAAATTAGCTAAATTTTCATCCATTACGTAGAGTTTTCTTTATACGTAATCGTTAAAGCTGAGAGAGATCCTATGAGCAATCGTATTCAACAGGGAAGCTTGAGCATTGATAGCTCCCTCCACGCACTAATAAATGAACAAGCTATACCGGGAACGGGTATTAATGCCGCCGATTTTTGGCAATCTTTTGAGACGATTCTTAATGACTTGGCGCCTAAAAATAGAGCGCTGCTTATTAAGCGTGATGATCTTCAACATCAGATAGATGCCTGGCATCAAGAGCGTGCTGGACAGGCGTTAGATGCTGCTGAATACAAAGCCTTCTTACAACAGATAGGATATTTGGTTTCAGAAGGTAGTGATTTCCAAGTAGAAACAGCGAATGTTGAGCCAGAAATAGCGACACAGGCCGGCCCGCAACTAGTGGTGCCGATTATGAATGCTCGTTTCGCGCTCAATGCGGCCAATGCTCGTTGGGGGAGCCTCTACGACGCGCTGTATGGTACCGATGTCATTAGTGAAAATGATGGCGCGGAGAAAGGTGGTGCGTTTAACCCTGTCCGTGGGGCTAAGGTGGTTGCTTACGCCCGCGAATTTCTTGATGAAGCGGTGCCGTTAAATGGCGTGTCTCACAAAGAGGTCACGCAATACCGCATTAGTGATGTGAGTATTGGTAATACGCTGACAGCCACGCTCAGTAATGGCGAAGAAGTGACGTTAATGGATGCGAGCCAGTTTATTGGCTACCAAGGTGCGGCAACCGCGCCGTCTTGCATTCTTCTTAAACATAATAATTTGCATATCGAAATCCAAATCGACCCGACTACCCCTATTGGAAGTATTGACGCTGCGGGCATTAAAGATGTCGTGGTGGAAGCGGCCCTAACCACGATCATGGACTGTGAAGACTCGGTTGCGGCGGTTGATGGTGAAGACAAAGCGCTTGCCTACAAAAACTGGTTAGGCTTGATGAAAGGTGATTTACAGGAGTCGCTTGAGAAGAATGGGAAAACAATGGTCAGGCGCCTGAATCCAGACCGTCAATATACCAGCGTGACAGGAGGCGAAATAGCCTTAAAAGGTCGCAGTATGTTGTTTATCCGTAATGTTGGCCATCTCATGACCACGCCTGCCATTATCGACGGACAAGGTAATGAGGTCCCAGAAGGCATTATGGATGGCATGGTCACGTCTTTGATTGCAATGCATGATCTAAAGGGTAATAGCGCCCATCAAAACTCGACAGCCAATAGCATCAATATTGTAAAGCCTAAAATGCATGGTCCAGAAGAGGTCGCGTTTACTAATGAGCTTTTTGGGCGCATTGAAGAAGCGCTTGGATTAGAGCGCAATACGATTAAAGTCGGCATTATGGATGAAGAAAGGCGTACCTCCGTTAACCTGAAAGCGTGTATTCGCGCAGCAAAAGAACGAGTGGTATTTATTAATACGGGCTTTTTAGATCGTACCGGTGACGAGATTCACACGAGTATGGAAGCCGGGCCGTTTGCACCGAAAGTCCAACTCAAATCGATGACTTGGATCGGAGCCTATGAAGATCAAAACGTTGATCTTGGGTTAGCATGCGGATTGCAAGGTAAGGCTCAGATTGGTAAAGGCATGTGGCCTGAGCCAGATAACATGGCCAAGATGATGGAAGTGAAAATTGGTCATCCGCAAGCGGGCGCGAACACCGCTTGGGTACCATCACCCACCGCAGCGACGCTTCATGCCCTTCATTATCACAAGGTTAATGTACCGAGTCGTCAAAGAGAGTTACGTGAGCGCGTACGAGCAAATGTGGATGATATCTTGACGATTCCGCTACTTGGCAACCAAAAACTGACCGCAGCGGATATTCAAAATGAGCTGGACAATAATACTCAAGGTATTCTTGGGTACGTAGTTCGTTGGATTGACCAAGGCGTGGGCTGTTCAAAAGTGCCCGACATTAATGATGTCGGCTTAATGGAAGACCGAGCCACGTTGCGTATTTCTAGCCAACATATTGCGAACTGGTTGCGCCATGGTATCTGCGGTAAAGCGCAAGTTATGGAAACGATGCAACGCATGGCGGCGGTCGTTGATGAACAAAACGCAAGCGACCCTAGCTACAAGAATATGGCGCCAAATTTTGACCAAAGTATTGCGTTCTCTGCTGCGTGCCAACTCGTGTTTGAAGGTTGCGCACAGCCTAGTGGTTATACTGAACCGGTATTACATGCCATGCGGTTGAAACTTAAAGCGCAGACCGCAAAGTTGTAAACCGTCTAGCGAAAAGGTATTCGTGCTGGTGTGCTGAATCAAGGTTGCACCTATGGGTAAGAACCAACTGAATTGGGGGGTTCTTATTCTAGTACACATTTCCCCCGTAAACTGCCCAAGTTCCCGCGCCTCGAGCGCGGTTTTTTTATGTCGTGAGTGCGACCAACATAACACTGCCGTTCGAACGCGAGTCATTTTCTCATTGGTTTTGCATTGTGATTACGATTCGCTTTTTTCGAAACGCTGTAATCGTTCAGTCTTTAAGGTATGTCGGAGGGGGTCTATCAATGTCAGGTGATGGATAGGTCGCTGGGTCTAAATCACGATGGAAATACGCCCATGATAAGTGACGCTCATCAAATGATGGAAAATGCCACCTTTCGTTAGCGATCGCGCAGGAGTAGGGTAGTGCGGTAAACATTGAGTTAAACACTAATTGTCAGAGGTAATTATGAGTTTGTTTTATGTTGATAAAAATGCACAAGAAAATGGTGATCACGAGGTCCATACCGCTACCTGCACTCACAGTCCAAACCTGAAGGATTGCGATCCACTGGGTTATCACACAGCCTGTAGTACGGCACTCAACGCGGCCAAGAAAATCTATCCACAATCCAACGGTTGCTATTACTGCTCTTATTCCGCCTATACCTCTGAAGATAAATAACGCCAGTAACGGCTTTGAATGAGCGACTAATTCTGCCTAGGTTTAGACTGACAGTTTAGATACGTTTTTCTTTGTGAGGTTCTTTTGAGCTCGACAATAGGACAACACGGCGCCATCAATAATGGTCAGTGTTGCCCTATTTTGTCTCACTGTTCACCTAACAGGTGCAATTTGGTTTTGTTGAGAGAGAATTCCAAAACACCAAAGCCTGCAAATAAGCAGCCAAACAACCACGCAGCCATACCAAAGATAACAAACCAACTGTTTTTCCATTCATCTAGCGCAAAAACAATGAGTTGCAATCCAGAAAAGAACATAAGGACACTTAAGATAAGTGTCGAAATTAGGGTGAACGAGACGACAACAGGGAACCATTTTGACATGTTAACACTCCTCTAATAAATACTGAGTAAGAGCGATTGCAATAGTAGTGCCATAAATATTGTGGTTATTTTGTTGTCACAGTACTTCCAAGATACTTTGCACCTAAGAAGTACTGTTGACAGGAAAGGTTGATATTGCTTGTGGCGAGTGAACTCGCAAAGTGAATGTCGCTGGTATAGCGAAGCGCGGCTGTAAACCGAATCACAGCCGCTCAGTTAATCTCGCTTCTAAAGCTCTAAGTGGTTATTTTAACGAGTTGTTGATCATGAACTGTTCATCAATATTCTTGAGCTTCATATCATCCATAATGAAGTTGATGGTATTGATCAGGCGTTGTTCGCCTTTCGGGACGAGGTATCCAAATTGACCGTTGGTGAATGGCTTGTCACAACGTGCCGCTTCTAAACGCTGATCGGTTACTTGGTAAAACAACCCTTCAGGTGTCTCAGTGACCATTACGTCGACTTTACCTGTCGCAACAGCTTTTGGCACATCGAGATTGTTTTCAAAGCGCGTAAAGCGTGCTTCAGTCAAGTGAGTATCTGCGAATGACTCATTTGTGCCACCAATATTGACACCGACACGAACGGAAGGCTTGTTGACTTTTTCTAATGTGTTGAACTTATCCTTTGTGCCTTTTGCCACTAGGAAGCACTTACCAAATGCCATGTAACCTTGGGTTTGCTCAGCGTCAAGTTGGCGTTGCATTTTTCGCGTTATTCCACCCATCGCGATGTCATATTTATCGTCGTTTAGGTCGGTAAGTAATCCCTTCCAAGTGGTTTGAACGAATTGGAGTTCGACGCCCAACTGTTTCGCCACGTGCTTAGCGACATCAATATCGTAACCAGAATATTGGTTGCCATCGTAGTAAGAAAATGGCTTGTAGTCTCCGGTGGTTCCAACGCGCAGGGTCCCGGATTTAAGAACATCATCCAGTTGATCGGCATGCGCGACCGCTGAAAGGCTCATTGTGATAGCAGCAAGTAATAGTGTTTTATTCATTATGGTCTTTTGGTGAAATCGATGGTCTCGCTACATTAGCAGGAAAACGTGTTTAAACAGATCAAACCATCAAAATAAGGCGCTAACAAGCGGAAGGCTTTGGTTCTATGGGGGAAAATCAACGCTAGACAGTCGTGATACCTTTAGATTGATTGGTGGTGAATCGTATAGGTTATTACTATGTAGACTGAGAGCTGAGCGCTATCAACATCAAGTAAACTCCGATATACTTTAATGAGTTAACTTAAAGGTAATACAATATTATGAAAGAATATGAACAAGTCGCGGCTGATCTGCTTAGCCGCCGTGTGGCAGGAACTAAAGCGCCACGTATCGCAGAGCAACAACGCCCATTAAACCTAGAAGATGCATTACAAATTCAATCATCCATGATCGATTTGCACACTGATAAAGTGGGTGGATGGAAATGCTTATTGCCGCTCGCTGAAGATAAATTTGTTGTGGCGCCAATTTTTGCTGACAGCATTCAACGAGGAGAGCATTGTGCATTGTTCGCTGACAATAACGTTGCTCGCATTGAGCCTGAAATTGCCTTCATTCTTAGCCAACGGTTACCTGCTTGTTCTGAGGGTTATAGCGAAGAACAAATAAACGAGGCTATTGGTCCTTGCCATATGGCGCTTGAATTGATGCAATCTCGCTTTGCGGATGACAGTGGTGCCGAATTCTACGAGAGACTTGCTGATTGTCTCGTTAACCAAGGTATGTACATTGGTCCTGAAATTGATCGCGAGGCTGCGTTCAGCGCATCTAAAATCGACATTACAGTTGAGCAAGGTGAACAAGTACAGACATTTGCGGGTACGCATCCTAACCCGTTACCACAACACCCTATTTACTGGCTGATTAACTACATGACACGTCGTGGTGTAGATTTTGAAGCGGGTGAAGCCATTATTACTGGATCATATTGTGGCATTGTAGAGGTTGAGTTCAATCAACCTACGTCAATCAGGTATGAAGGTATTGGACAGTATCAAGTGATGTTCAGCGAAAAATAAGGCCGAGAAACACAGAGCGACGGTTGCCTCATGCGTCTGTCGTTCTGTGCTTTAGAAGCTGTGCGATTTTAGAACGAACAGCGTGGGTGGGTGTTCTACACTATGGCACTCGCTACTGCTACGCCTATTATTGATTTATGCTACGAGTTCGCGAGCATGAATTTGTAAATTTCTGATTTCGTTGGAATAAATGCGGTTTTTACAAAAGGGCGAGTGTGAGTCGATAGACTGCTAAAGACGTTAATTCTAAATAATTGTCATTAGCTAGAAAAAAAGTCTTTACATAGCGTCAGGTTCTAGTAATATCCACCTCGCTCTGTTGTTCAGGGTTATTAATGATACATCAAGTAAAAGCACTTCTCAGTATTCTTCGTTATTGTTGTTATTCTCAGTGGTTCCCTTAGCTTCATCGTCACATTCAATAATTCAAGCTCTCAGCACATCGCAATTTTGCGATATTTTCCAATGAATTTAACTTTATAAGGGACACATTATGTCTACTAAAACAACTGGTCTAGTAAAATGGTTTAACGAAGAGAAAGGTTTCGGATTCCTAACTCAAGACAACGGCGGCGCTGACGTATTCGTACATTTCCGTGCTATCGCTTCAGAAGGTTTCAAAACTCTTGCTGAAGGCCAAAAAGTATCTTTCGAAGTAGAGCAAGGCCAAAAAGGTCTTCAAGCAGCTAACGTTGTAGCTATCTAATTTCGAAAGTCGGCGAAAATGGCTTTATAGCTGTTTTCGCTACTTTTTACATAAACAATACAATAATTTATACCGTAATCTAGAAAATATAAACAATTCCTACATCTGCTTTTCACACACATGTCGTTACGTTTCTACTCTCTTCGTTATCTCAATATAAATACAATCAATTTTTAAATCTCATAGCTTAAGTGTGCCTTTAAGTTAATGCTTTGTGCATCTTAAATGCTATAAAAATAATAAGGATTTTTATGTCTCGTTCAATGGGTCGTAAACGCTTTTGGTTCCAAAATAACAAAACTAAACACACAACAAAAAGAGGTAATGAATGATCGTCAATTTTACATTACTAGAAAATCAATGCTCTTGGAGTACAACCATACATCAACTTAATGGCGATATCCTCTTGCGTCATTTATTGTTGAAAGGCCATGTTAATACGATGGCGATAGATTTTTCTTACTGCGAAGATACACAGCAAGGAACTATCATCAATAATTACAATGAGTTAATTGGCAGTTTTTCAATATCCTCTTAATGCTGCTTATTTTTATTTAGTCATACCCTCAATTCTGAATAGTATTTTTATCGTTGCAAAAATACCTTTGTTATATGGTTATTACCCCATTATTTTGACCATATAAATTCAGGATTTGATACTCTTCCTCTGTAACATAATACATCGCGTTACTACCTCATCTTTGTTTTCTGACAAATCCATACAAGCTTGGACATCACTTTATTGATGATTTTTATATCATCTATCGCTATATTTTAACTGTGAATGTGTTAGGTCGATCTTTACAGAAACCTGACGCGAGCCCGTTTAGTATCGTTAAAAACTTGCGTAGAGTTCACAGCCAAAAAGTTTACAGACGATATTGATGATGTCGAGGAGTGGTGTTTACTAATGCTAGCAACCCTTTTAAGTTTTGACCAAACCAATGCCTCTGACGTAGAGCGCTCCCATAGATTTGCACTTGTTTGGTGTGTGGCGTATGCCATTTTGTGGTCTTTTGTTTCCTATGAGTTAGACCCTACCGTTCCTTATGACGCCGTTGAAGCACTCAATTGGGCAAGTAATGGTGAGTGGGGAAGCCCGAACAACCCGTGGTTTGTCGGTTTTTTCGCTCGATTTCTTCTGCTGTCTAATTCAACGGAATTTGCTTCTGCATTTTGGTATGTCGGCCATTTTACTGTGATTGCATTGGGCATGTTAGGGTGTTACCGACTTGCCTATAAGCTTTCCAACTCAGTGGCACTGGCTTGGCTCGGATTATTGACGCTTAATTTATCCGGTGTCATTAACTTTGAAGCAATTCCTTATAATGATAACTATTTGTTGTTTGGGTCATGGTCATGGTTGTTACTGTTCTTTACTAAAGCCGTTTATGAAAACCCTAAATGGTGGGTGCCTTTTGGTATCTTGGCGGGCTGTGCCTCTATGGCTAAATACACCACCTTTGCCCCGGTCGCGATGGTGTTTGTTGTCAGCGTATTGGTACCAAGTGTTCGCCGTGCGTGGAAGCAGCCTGGATTTTATGCCGGAATATTTGCGTTTATTGCCTTAGTACTCCCCAATTTCTTTTGGTTGTTTGCTAATAACTTCTCTTCGATTAAGTGGGTGAGCGGTCAGGTATCGGCTCAATTGAGCCCGGGAAGTTGGCTAGCTTTGTTATCTGTGTTCTATCCATTTATTTTACTGTCAGGGCTGCTAGGACGGCATGCATTTCGGTTGAACAAGGCGGTACCGGAAAAAGTATGGCTCAACACTTTTGTCTTGCTCGCACCGCTTGTCATCATCATGGGTTGGTTTACTTTTCATAAAGGGGATCGTTTGGTTGAATGGCTACACCCTTTCTTTATGCCAGCTCCAGCTGTGCTCGTCGCATTTTTATCACCCCAAATACATGGCCAGTTGGGACGAGCATTTAAAGTGTTGTCGGTAATGGGCTTAGTCATTATTATGGGGTATGTCTCAGTCATGGTATTCAATGTGCGAAATGCCGGTGAGAATTTTTCTGGTATCAGAACATTGAGTGATGAAGCGAAGCAGTACTGGTATGACAATACCGATGAGCCGCTAAGTTATATTGGTGGAACGGAGTTATCCCAGTGGTTTACTTTTTATATTGCCCCACATCCTAAAATGACGAATCAATGGGACAATAATACCTTGCCTAATGTCTATAACCGCCACATCACCGCGGAAAAGATTGCAAAACATGGTGTGCTCTTGATGGGAAATGTTGGATCGGGTTGCCAACAAGGCGCCTTCAATCGTTTTACACAAGAATGGCCTCAGTTTGCCTTGGATACTCGAAAAGAGTTCATTTATCAAGACTCACCTCAGGACCCTGAAGAGCGAGTATGCTTAGGTATTGTATTGCCAAATAATGTAAAGGGCTGAGTGACCTATCCGTTCAACGATGTCGGGATAAGTGAGAATGAGGCTAAACCGAAAAGAAACTAAATAGTCCAGTTCCTCAAAACCTTGATCATCGATTGAATGCCTACCGAGTCGTCTAGTTTTAGGCGACTCGGATGCCTTCTAGGTGCTGTTGACATTGTTGTCTGGCGGTTGTGAAGAAGGCTTGCAAATAATGTTTGTCTTTTTCACTGTGTCTTACCGCGGCATACAAGCGCCTCCACAGCCCGTCGCCAAGTGGTTTGCTCGTCACAAGTCCCTGCCTTGAGAACTCATTGACAGCCCAATTCGGTAAAGCAGCGACGCCAAGACCGGCTGACACCATCTGAATCAGCATCAATGTATTGTCGGCTTGCTTCCACTTTTGTGGCTCAACCCCGGCAGGTATTAGAAAATGTTTGACGACGTCTAAACGCTGCTTTTGCACCGGATAGGTTAGCAAGGTCTGGTCGGCAATATCACTAGGGCTAATCTGGTCTTTTTCTGCAAGCGGGTGGGAGATTGAGGTGACCAAGCGCATTTCAAAATCGAACAAAGGTTCATAGTGGACTTCTGAACGAGGCTGTATGTCCGAGGTAATCACTAGATCAAGCTCTCCCGCAACAAGTGCTGGCTGAGGTTCAAAGCCAAAACCCGAAGAAAAATCGAGCTCAACGTGAGGCCAAGATAGTTGGTATTCCTTCAGTGCAGGCATTAACCACTGAAAGCATGAGTGGCAATCAATCGCCATATGCAAACGACCATTCACGTCCTCTCGTAACCCTGCGAGTTCACCTTCTGCCTGAGCAATTCTTGGGAGTATTTCATTGGCAAGTTTAAGTAAGATGTCGCCTTCAGATGTGAATCGAACAGGGCGAGTCTTACGGATGAATAACGGTGCACCAATTCTTGTCTCAAGCTCTTTTAGCTGATGAGAAAGTGCAGACTGTGTGAGATGAAGTGATGTCGCAGTCGCCGTTAATGACCCCGTATCTCGTAATGTTGTTAATGTTTTTAAATGCTTAAGCTCTACCATGATCATCTCTAATGTCTGTTCCCTGAGGATTAACTTAACGTGATTCTTGGAATATGTAAACGTCTAGACGGCTAAAGTTTTCTATTCAAAAATAAATACTCATTCCTAGATAGTTGAAATTTATTCATAATCAAGGTGAATCATTTCACCTTGTCTCATGATAGTGAGTGCGAGATAGTTTGGCCATCTGGACTTCTCAATAAGGAACATCATCATGACAACGACACATATCCTAGGTTACCCACGAGTTGGCGAGCAACGCGAATTAAAGTTTGCGCTTGAGCAATATTGGAAAGGTGAAACCGATGTCAAAGCACTGCAACAGGTCGCCACTGATATTCGAAAGAAAAACTGGGCACTACAAAAAGACAACCAACTATCGTTTGCTACGGCAGGGGATTTTGCATGGTATGACCATGTGCTGGGGACCAGTTTGCTCCTTGGCCATGTGCCAAAGCGTCATCAAAATGGTTTTCCCGATCTGGATACCCTGTTTCGAGTGGGCAGGGGCCAATCACAAGTAAATTGTGGGTGTTCAGGTGAGGCGGCTTCAGACATGACAAAATGGTTCAATACCAACTATCATTATATCGTGCCAGAATTTACGTCGGAAGATAAATTTGAGTTGAGTTGGACACAGTTGTTTGATGAGATTAGTGAAGCCCAAAAACAAGGTCATACCGTTAAGCCTGTTTTGCTTGGACCTTTGAGCTACTTATATTTGGGCAAAGAAGTGGAGGAAGGCTTTGATCGCCTAACACTATTGCCGAGATTACTGACGGCTTATCAAACGATCTTTGCAAAATTAGAAAAACTCAACGTGGAATGGGTGCAAATTGATGAACCGATTTTGGCCTTAGAGCTCGATGCAAAATGGTTGGATAGCTTTAAGTTGGCTTATCAAGTCATACGAAGTGACGTTAAAGTGTTGCTAACAACGTATTTTGATTCGGTTGTCGATGTACTTCCCACTATTACCGATTTAGCCGTCGATGGTTTGCATATCGATTTAGCTGCGGCGCCAGAACAACTTGCAGAGGTTGTACAAGCCTTGCCAAACGGTTGGGTCCTCTCTGCTGGTGCAATCAACGGGCGTAATGTATGGCGGGCTAATCTTCATAGTCAGCTGAGTGCTTTGAAAGAAGCGAAGGCACAACTTGGTGAGCGACTCTGGATAGCGACATCATGTTCATTGTTGCACAGCCCTGTTGATCTGGAACTCGAGACTAAGCTAACGGAGGAAACAAAGAATTGGTTTGCCTTTGCTAAACAAAAAGTCGCTGAAGTGAAATGGTTAGCGCGTGCCTTGGAAGGTGATGTCGACGCCATTGAATATTGTGCCCAGTATAGCCAGCCTATCATCGACCGAGAATTGTCCGCTTGGGTCAACAAGGCCAATGTTCAGCAACGTATTGCCGGTCTTACAAATAAAGATTCCGAGAGATCCGCTGCTTATGCAGAGCGTGCTCATCATCAAAAAGAAGTGCTTAAGCTGCCGTTGTTGCCGACGACGACGATCGGTTCGTTTCCGCAAACGGCTGACGTAAGAAAAACAAGGGCAGCGTTTAAACGTGGTGATATTACGCAACAGCAGTACCGTGAGAGGATCCAGGGCTTTATTAAAGATACCGTTGAGCGCCAAGAAAAAATTGGTCTTGATGTGCTGGTTCACGGTGAAGCGGAACGTAATGACATGGTTGAGTATTTTGCAGAGAATCTTTCAGGGTTCCAAACGACGCAATTTGGTTGGGTGCAAAGCTATGGCTCACGCTGTGTCAAACCCGCTATTGTTGTTGCTGATATTGAGCGAGAAAAAGCAATGACTGTCGATTGGACATGTTATGCGCAATCACTGACTGACAAACCGATGAAGGGCATGTTAACCGGGCCTGTGACGATTTTATGCTGGACGTTCCCTCGTGAAGATGTCTCCCGTGAAACGATCACCAACCAACTGGCGTTTGCATTGCAAGACGAGGTGAGCGACCTTCAGAGTGCTGGTATTAATATTATCCAAATCGATGAACCTGCGATCCGTGAAGGTCTGCCGCTTAAGGCAAAAGACCACAGTACGTATCTGGATTGGGCCGTGAACGCATTTAAAATCTCCGCGGCGAGTGCTAAACCAGAAACCCAGATTCATACACATATGTGTTATAGCGAGTTCAACGAAATAATTGATTCGGTCGCTGCGCTAGATGCTGATGTCATTACTATCGAAACATCGCGCTCAAATATGGAGTTACTTAACGCGTTTGAAGCATTCAATTATCCCAATGAAATTGGGCCTGGGGTGTATGATATTCACTCGCCAAACGTACCAGAAGTCGAATGGATTGAGCAACTGATCGAGAAAGCGGCGACCCGTATTCCAGTTGAGCGTTTATGGGTTAACCCGGATTGCGGATTAAAAACTCGAAATTGGGCTGAGACCGAAACGGCGTTAACGCATCTTGTGGAAGCGGCGAAGCGTTTAAGAACAACGCTAGCTTAAGGTCGTTGATGGACGCAAAATAAAGAAAGGCTTGCAGATGCAAGCCTTTTTAATGAGCGAATCTTTAAGGCGTATCAGGTTTATCACAATATTGCTTGGTGACAATTTGGTCGACCATCATTTGTCCACGCGTATTACGCATCATAATTCGATACGCCAGGCCTAGATCAAGGTTGGCTTTCACTTCTCGGTCGGTGCAGTAAAAATTCATACTATTACGTAGAACTTGGTCAATGGGCTTAGCGCCTTGCGCATCGGTGTTGTAGAGCATCATGATCTCTACTACACCTTTGTTAGCGGAGGCTTTCATTATAGAGAGTGGGCCCTGTTCGATCGGCAAGCCGGAGGACAGGACACTGGCACGGCTTTGTGCCAGCATTTCAAGTTGACGTTGTTCGTCATCACCTTTACTCGAACAACCCGTTAATGCCGCAACCGCTGCAAGCGATATCCAAAGAAAGCGTTTTTTTAATTGAGTCTTCATAATGGTTAAAATACTTTTTTGAAAGGCTTTACGATGACGCTGTGATAGACACCAGCATCAATGTAAGGGTCGCTATCGGCCCATGCTTGCGCGTCAGCAAGTGAGTTGAATTCCGCAATAACCGTCGAACCGGTGAAGCCTGCGTCACCAGGGTTCTCGCTATCAATTGCTGGCATAGGCCCAGCGGTCAACAACCGTCCTTCATCTTGAAGCTCTTGAAGTCGGGCTAGATGTTGTGAGCGAACACTCATACGTTTCTCTAAGGAGTTTTCAACGTCTTGAGAAAAAATGACATACCACATATTTGGATCCTTCAAATCGTTAAGCAGTGTTATAACAATAGATAGTGATAACAAGAGATAGTTATAAAATTCTCTACCTACGATGTCATTTTTTTATGTAAATGTCATGTCCACTGTCACTTAATTTGGATTAATTGGTCGTGGTCGACCATTTCCGTCAATGGCAACGTAATGGAAAGTGCCTTCACAGACTTGATAGCGCTCACCAACGCCCTCTAGTGTCACCGGTTTAACCCAAACCTCTAGATTGATCGACATTGATGTATTGCCAATCTTGGTGCACTCACCATAGCAACACACCACATCCCCAACTTTCACTGGGTGCTTGAATGTGATACCGGATACCGACACGGTCGCGATTCGGCCATGTGAAATCTCTTTGGCTAGAATACCGCCAGCAAGATCGAGCTGTGACATAATCCAGCCCCCAAAAATATCGCCGTTAGCATTAGTATTTTCAGGCATAGCCAGTGTGCGGATGATTAGCTGACCTTTGGGGGTCGTTGTGATTGTATTTGTCATGATTATAAGTGTCCAAAAAGCAAAACAGCGACCCTAAGGTCGCTGCAATTCAGATAGTGAGCGGAGTATACAAAATCCACTCAATGAATCAAGACGTATGGTCTTCATTCTCTTTTTTAACGGCTTTGCTTTCGGCGTCTTTCGGCATGTATTTATAGATATAAACGCCAGTAAGAACAGTAAAGCCAAGCGTGGCTGCCAGTAAGCCAAATACTTTGAAGTTAACCCACACGTCTAGAGGGAACTCGTAAGCTACGTAAATATTGAGACCCGCACAGAACGAGAAGAAAGCAACCCATGCCCAGTTTACTTTTGCCCATACGTGGTCAGGTAACGTTATTTCCTTACCCAGCATACCTTTAATGGCGCTGCGACCAATCATGTGTGTCACAGCAAGGCCGATGGCGAAAATAGTGTAGACGATAGTGACTTTCCATTTAATGAAATTATCGTCGTGCAAGAAAATGGTCATTCCGCCAAATACCGCCACCATTAGAAAGGTGATGATCTGCATTTTCTCTACTTTTTTGTAGAGGAAGTAGGTCAAAATAATTTGAACAGCCGTTGCCGCGATGAGTGCACCTGTTGCGACATAAATATCCTGCATTTTGTACAGAACAAAAAAGATAATCAGAGGAATAAAATCAATAACTTGCTTCATGTTTCATGCAAACCTTACTTTAAGAATTGCCGACAGTGTAACGAAAATGAGCTCAATACAAAACCATTAGAGACAATTAGAAACAATAACAAGGGCAGAGGGGGTATCACCTAGGTTTTAACCATTCCTGAAACGCATGAACCAGAATGGTTAAAATGAGTAGAGTCCAATCCCCAACAAAACGCACATTAGAGGTTTGCTTGGGGACGAGGGGAATGGCACAAAAAAAGGAGCGATGGATAACCATAACTCCTTATTTACATTTTGGTTTATTGCAAGTCTATGACTTAAAACGAGACGATTAAGCCTCTTGCTTTTGTAGCTGAGATTCTTGCGCTTCCTCTTCAACCAGTGCGTCAACAATAACCGCACACGCTGCATCACCGGTGATGTTCAATGCGGTACGAATCATGTCGAAGATTCGGTCAAGAGCAAAGAGCAGTGGTAGACCTTCAATAGGAATACCCGCTGCAAGTAGTACGGCAACAACGAGGAATGAAGGACCAGGGACGCCAGCTTGACCAACAGCACCCAGTGTCGACGTTACGATGATCGCCACGTACGCACCCATCGATAGGTCGATGTTGAACAGTTGTGCAAAGAAGATAGCAACGAGGCCATAGTAAATCGCGTTACCTGACATGTTGATTGTTGCGCCTAGCGGCAGAACAAAAGAAGCCGTAGAGTTTTTAACGCCAAGCTCTTTCTCAACTGTATCCATAGTCACAGGCAGTGTTGCCATTGAAGAGGCCGTAGAGAGTGCAACGGCTTGCGGTTTCTTCATTGCGCTAAGGAATTTTTTCGCTGATGTTTTTGTGAAGAGTTGAATGAGTAGCGGGTACACCACAAAACCAAACACTAAAATCGCAGCGATATAGACAACAAATAGTTTGAATACGACCATCAATGCGCCGAAACCAAAGGTGCCAACAGCTTCAGCCATTAGACCAAATACACCAATTGGTGCAATGATCATGACTTTGTTGATCATCCATACCATGACATCAACAATCGCGTTGACACCGTTAAGCAATGGGTCACGGCGATTTGCTGTTAGCTTTGATAGGCCAATGCCAAAGAATAAGCAGAAAACAAGAATCTGCAGGATGTTCGCTTCATTTAGTGACTGAAAAACGTTAGTTGGGATCATACCGGTTAGGGTTGCCCAGAAAGAGGGTAGGTCACCTTTAGCGGCATACTCGGTCGAGAACATACCTTCGATACCAGCTGTATCGATGTTAACACCTGGTTCAAACACTTCGCCCATGAAAAGGGCAAGAGCAACGGCTAATGCAGACGTTAAACCAAAGAATGCCAGTGTCGTGATGCCCACTTTACCGGCATTACTACTATTACCAAGCCCAGCAGCGCCAGATATAAGCGCAACGGCAACGAGTGGAATCACGAGCATTTTAATTAGATTGATAAAAATGGTACCAAGCGGTGCAAACATTGCTGCAGTTTCACCCATCATGGCACCAACGAGAGTACCTAAGATCATCGCGATGACAACTTGGACTCCGATGTTTTTTAGTAATGACTTGTCTTTTAACACTTCCATAACCTCTGTGCTGTAAAAATTTAATATCCCAGTATAGTCTTCCACTTGAACGGAAGATGGCAGACTAATATTTCGATTGATTTTTTACACTTTATTAGCACTCATAGCAACCGTTAGAAATCGATTAGTGCAGAAAACTGCACAAAATAGAGTTCGATTGCTGATAAAGCCGCCAATAGCAAACGTTTGCGCCTGAGGTTTGGTATGTTTCGACTGTTGTGTATAGAGAGTGTCAATATTTCAACAGGATGCGGATGTAAAAAAAAAGTTGCACAGAGTGCAACTTTTTAAAGAACAATATTAGGTATGTTAGCGCTGAGTTGCTGCTTTCATTGATGCAACAAATTCGCTTAATTCTAATAGCAATTGTGGCGGGTTTTCTAGGTTGCGCTCAATGATTTTTACGACGGCAGAACCAGAAATCGCACCCGCAGCGCCGGCATTCAGTGCCTCTTTCACTTGTTGTGGTTCTGAGATACCAAACCCAAGCAACGACGGAGGGGCATCGTGTTTAGTGAGTTTGTCCAATTGGGTCGTCATTGGCATGTTTGCTTTGGTTTCAGTACCGGTAACGCCTGAACGAGACAGTAGGTAAGTATAACCGCCACCAAGTTGTGCAACTTGTTTGATTGTTTCTTCGGTTGCCGTTGGTGGGGCAATGAAGATTGGGTGCACGCTATGCTTGTGCGCCGCTGCAACAAACTCTTTGCTTTCCCCTGTAGGAACATCGGCAATAAGTACGGAATCAACCCCGACAGCAGCACATTCTTGATAAAACGCATCAATGCCTTTTGAGTACACTAAGTTCGCATACATCAGCAAGCCTATAGGCAGTTCAGGGTATTTCGCTCGAATTTTTGCGATTAACTCGAAGCAAATAGTGGGGGTGGTCTTTGCTTCTAATGCGCGAATGTTCGCACCTTGAATCGTTGGACCATCGGCTTGAGGATCGGAAAACGGCATACCTAACTCAAGTGCGTCAGCCCCTGAGTCAACCAAGGTTTCCATGATTTTCAGAGATAGCTCAGGGCTAGGATCACCGATGGTAACAAAAGGAACAAACGCGCCTTGTTGTTTTGCTGAAAGGCGACGGAACAGTTCTTGATAACGGTCCATTATAGCACTCCTTTTTCTTTCAAAATATCATGTACCGTAAAGATGTCTTTGTCGCCACGGCCTGATAGGTTGACGACAAGTAGTTGTTCTTTTTCTGGCTCGTTATGTGCCATCTGAAGTGCATAAGCAAGCGCATGGGATGATTCGAGAGCAGGTATAATGCCTTCTTGACGGGCAAGAAGTTGGAATGCCTCAAGTGCTTCGTCATCGGTGATAGCTCCATATTCAGCACGGCCGATTGCGTTTAAATGCGCATGCTGTGGACCTACTGATGGGAAGTCTAAGCCCGCAGATACAGAATAAGACTCTTCGATTTGGCCATGAGGGTCTTGCATAAGCGGTGCCTTCATTCCAAAGAATATACCGGTTGTACCATGCTTCAACGGTGCACCATGTTGGTCGGTATCAATACCCAAACCAGCAGGCTCAACACCGATAAGGCGAACATTTTCTTCTTCGATGAAATCTGCAAACATACCGATGGCATTTGAACCCCCACCCACACAGGCGATGACAGCGTCGGGTAGGCGGCCTTCACGTGCCAAGATTTGGTGTTTTGTCTCTTCACCAATCATGCGTTGAAATTCTCGCACGATGGTTGGGAACGGGTGTGGACCTGCGGCAGTGCCGAGGAGGTAATGCGCCTCTTCATAGCTTGCTGACCAGTCGCGTAGCGCCTCATTACAGGCGTCTTTTAGCGTGGAAGAACCAGAGTGAACCGGAATCACTTCAGCGCCCATCAACCGCATGCGAAATACATTCGGGCTTTGACGTTCAACATCTTTAGCACCCATGTAAACGCGGCATTTGAGGCCGAGCAGCGCACATGCCAGTGCGGTTGCGACGCCGTGCTGGCCGGCGCCAGTTTCTGCAATGATTTCTTTTTTGCCCATACGCTTAGCTAGCAAGGCTTGGCCAAGTACTTGGTTGGTTTTGTGCGCGCCACCGTGCAATAAATCTTCTCGTTTTAGGTACAGTTTGGTTTTTGTGCCTTTCGTGAGGTTTCTTGTCAATGTCAGAGCGGTTGGACGACCTGCATACTCTTGCAATAAGCCCATGAACTCAGCTTGGAACTTGGGATCATCCTGTGCATCGATAAAGGCTTGTTCAAGTTGATCAAGCGCTGGTACAAGAATTTGTGGAACAAATTGCCCACCATATTCGCCAAAATAGGCATCCAGTTTCGCCATGGTAGTGTCCTCTTAATTAATTTTGGTTATACCCGCAGGTGAGCAAGTATTAGTAATCTCTAATTAGTGTAAATGCTTGGCTTAGCTTGTTGGCGTCTTTTTTCCCTGGCGCTGATTCCACGCCGGAGTTTAGGTCGAGCCCAATACAGCCTAACTGACTCGCTTCTTTGATGTTATCCGGAGACAACCCACCAGCGAGCATGATGTTGTTTGTGTTGTGAAGTAACTGCCAGTCAAAGCGTTGACCCGTACCGCCGGTTTGGTTGCCGACTTGAGCATCCAATAGATGGCGGTCGACATCGATGGCAGAAAAGTCAGGTAGGGCATCTTTCACGCCGTGAGCTTTCCAAATTGCGATGTCGGATTGGAGCTGAGCTCGCAATGCCTCGACATAGGCTTGATCTTCGTCACCATGCAATTGCACCGCTGATAAGCCTAATTCGTTAGCCGTATTTGCCACCACTTCTGTAGTGTGGTTTTGAAACACGCCAACAAATTCAAGTGGCGCACCACTCATCACCATTCTTGCCGATTCAAAGTCGACGTAGCGTGGCGATTTTTCAACGAAGATAAGGCCTCCTTTTACTGCACCCGCCTGATAGGCTTTTGCGGCGTCATCGGCGTGCGTCAAGCCGCACACCTTGTTTTCACCGAGTAGCACTTTTCTCACGGCCAGTTCTAGGTTGTCTTCTGCCATTAGCGAGCTACCTATTAGGAAGCCATTTGCATAGTGAGATAAATCGCGTACTTGTTGATGATTATAGATGCCAGACTCAGAAATAATGATCGTGCCTTCCGGAAGGCTTGGCGCAAGCTCTTTCGTTCGATCAAGGTTTACAGACAAGTCACGTAGGTTACGATTATTAATACCGACGACACGAGCTTGTAGGTTGATGGCACGCTCTAGTTCTGCTTCATTACTTACTTCAGTAAGAATACCGAGATTAAGTGACTCCGCGACAGCGGCGAGTTCACGGTACTCTTCATCGCTAAGGACCGATAGCATCAATAAAATAGCATCGGCTTTGTAGTGACGCGCGAGGTAGACTTGGTAGCTATCGACCATGAAATCTTTACAGATGACCGGTTGCGTTACTTGGCTGCGTACCTGTGGCAAAAAGTCAAAGTTACCTTGGAAGTACTTTTCATCAGTCAGGACAGAGATGGCACTTGCATGGTTATTGTATACCGATGCAATGTAATCAAGATCGAAGTCTTCTCGAATCAATCCCTTAGAAGGTGAGGCTTTCTTGCACTCTAGAATGAACACGGTCTTTCCTGTTGACAGTGCATCATAGAAGTGGCGATCTGATGGTTCCAATTGCGCTTGAAAGCTTGCAAGTGGTTGTGACTGTTTGCGGGCTTCAACCCAGACTCGTTTATCTTCGACGATTTTTGCTAGTACCGTTTCCATTCCTAGTTCCTATTTCTTAACCGCGCGCAGCGAGTTGTTTAACGAGTTCGTAAGCCTTGCCTGAATTCATCGCATCAATGGCTTGTTGAGCGTTGGCTTTTAAATCATCAAAGCCAAAAAGCTTCATTAGAAGTGCCACGTTAACCGCGACCGCGCCGAGTTGAGCTTCTGTACCTTTTCCGGTCAGCATGTCGGTGATGATGGCTCTATTTTCTTCTGGCTCGCCACCCTTGATAGCCTCCAGAGGATGTGGATTCACACCAAAATCTTCAGGTGTTAATGTGTACTCCGTGATGACGCCATCTTTAATTTCAGCGACTAACGTTTCGCCATGTATGGCGACCTCATCTAAGCCGCTACCATGAACAACGGCAGCACGCTTCATACCCATTTGTAACATGGTCTCCGCTATTGGGCGAACCAGTTTTGCGTCATATACGCCCATCAGCTCTATATTTGGACGAGCTGGATTGATGAGTGGTCCTAAGATATTAAAGATCGTGCGTGTTTTCATGGTTTGACGTACTGGCATCGCATGCTTAACGCCGCCGTGATACTGAGGTGCAAATAGAAAAGCGACACCAATATCATCCACAGCCTTGCGTGTATCTTCTGGGCTCATTGCCAGATTGATACCAAAGGAATCAAGTAAGTCGGATGAACCTGACTTGCTTGATACCCCTCGATTGCCGTGTTTTGCAACCTTAAGCCCACATGCCGCCGCCACAAATGCCGCTGTCGTGGAAATATTAATCGTGTTTGCGCCATCGCCACCCGTGCCCACGATGTCGGCAAAGTCATAGTCGGGGCGAGGGAAAGCGTTAGCATTGGCGAGCAGAGCTTTCGCTGCGCCAGCTATCTCGTCGGGTGTTTCGCCCTTAATTTTTAACGCGGTTAACGCTGCTGCCATCAAAATAGGGTCAAGTTCGCCTTTGATAATGGTATCAAACAACTGTTGGCTTTCTTCTTGACTCAGTGATTGCTGGTCATAAAGCTTATTAATGATATTTTCCATAATTACGATGCCTTAAATTCGTTGAGTTGTTTGATTAACGCAATGGGTGCGCGCGAGCCCATTCGATGGCGTTACCAAGTAACGTCGCACCATGGGTGGTCATAATGGACTCTGGGTGAAATTGAAAGCCACACACGCGGTCTTGTTCGTTAGCAATCGACATGACCAAACCATCGACTTGCGCCGTCACCTCAAGACTATCGGGAACATGGGTCGCGACCAATGAGTGGTAGCGAGCAATCGCCAGTGGAGAAGGCAGTCCTTGATAAATCGCATGATTGTCATGCGCCATCATGGAAATTTTGCCATGCAGAATCTCACCCGCACCAGCGACCGTACCACCATAAGCTTCTACGAGAGCTTGGTGACCAAGGCAGATACCGATCATCGGCACTTGCCCCTTGAGTTGTTGAATGAGTGCTGGCATGCAACCTGCGTCAGAGGGCGCACCGGGGCCTGGCGATAAAACAACCACGGCGTTATCAAGTTGAAGCACCGCTTGTGCGATGGTTTCTGCCGAGATGTGGTTTCGATAGATGGTGACATTATGGCCAAGGCTTCGAAACTGATCGACAAGGTTGTAGGTGAATGAGTCGAAATTATCGACAAACACGATATTGGCGCAATGTGCGGGTGTCGCATTGGAAGTCATGTTCATACGTTACTACTCCTGATGCGCAGTTTTGATGGCAGAGATAACCGCTTGGGCCTTGCCGCGTGTTTCGTCAGCCTCAGCTTGTGGGTCGGAATCGAATACTACTCCGGCGCCAGCTTGGACTTGTGCAATACCGTTCTCAACATACGCTGAGCGGATGACGATACAGGTATCCATGTCGCCAATACCATTCATGTAACCAACCGCGCCGCCGTAGCTGCCGCGTGTTTGCTGTTCTACTTGACGAATAAGCTGCATTGCTCGGATTTTCGGTGCGCCAGTTAAGGTGCCCATATTCATACAAGCTTGGTAGGCGTGAAGGGCATCGAGGTCAAGTCGCAACTGACCGACAACCCTTGAGACTAAGTGCATGACATGGCTGTAACGGTCGGTTTGCAGCAGGCTGGCGACATGACGTGTGCCTGGTTCGGAGATTCTAGCCACATCATTGCGAGCCAAATCTACCAGCATCATGTGCTCAGCGTTCTCTTTCATGTCACAGCGCAACTCTAGTTCCATACGGCTATCGAGATCTTTGTTAATTGAACCGTCAGGGTTTTTCCCACGGCGTCGCGTACCGGCGATTGGGTAGATTTCGATTTGGTTGCTTTGTGAACAGTATTTTAGGGCGCTCTCAGGAGAGGCACCAAATAACGTAAACAGCTCATCTTGCATATAAAACATGTAAGGGCTTGGGTTGCTTCTCTTCAGCTCTTTATATGCCACTAATGGCGATGGGCATGGGAGTGTAAATCGGCGTGACGGAACGACTTGAAAGATGTCACCACGCACGACGTATTCTTTTAGGTCTCTAACCGTTTGGCAAAAGTCTTCATCGGAGACGCTGGCGACTTCTTGGTTATCAGTGACCTTGATGGCAGTCGGCAAGGCTTTGAGGTTGTCACATTGTGTGCTGATGTCACTCATTCTCTCACGAATGCGCGCGAGTTCATCGTCATCATGGTTAAACAAGGTAGTTTGTAGTTCGCATGACTTCTTCTGATGATCAACAACCAATAAGCTTTCCGCCACATAAAACACGTAGTCGGGGCATTGGTTCGATTGGGTCGCATCGCCAAGAGGTTCAAATTGTGCCACGAGGTCATAGGCAAAAAGGCCACCCATGAAAATCGCATTTTTGTTCAGTCCAGTTATATCAAAGCTGTGTTGCACTAACCGAAGTGCGTCAAATGAAGATGCTTCTCGAAGCCTTGAGTCTTCGTCAAGTTGATTGTTCGGCATTTCAAAATGAACGATTAGCTCTTTTGGTTTTAAAATGTGTCGGATATCAGAAGAAAGATTGCCTGCGAGTATCTCTAGCAAGTTTTCGCCATTCGTGGTGAGTGCTTCATAGCGAACGATATGACCCTCACAGACGATACGAACCGCAGAGTCCACAATAAGCAAACTTTGCAGGTCTTGCTTCGATTCGATCTCGGCTGACTCAAGGAGTAGGCTGTCGGTCTTGTTTTCACAAAGTGTATGAAACAGCTTTGTCGGGTCTTTCGCGTACGGTACTTGTAATGAAAGCACCTCTAGACGACCTTGTTTTTGAATTGTAATGGCTTTGTTCACAAAACCTCCTCTTAATCTTCAATCTGTCCATGCAACAATTGTGTTCCATACTCGCACAATTAAAACGTTTGCCCAACGTTGAATCGGTCCAAATTGCCGCATAGTTAATCAGTTAAACCAAAAAATAAAAAAGCCCACTCGTTTGAGTGGGCTAGTATTAAATCTACTTGTTTTTTACGCACGTAAAAAAGCCCACTTGGAATGACTCCATGTGCGCCACCAATCACCAACAGAGCGTTGAACGCTGATTTGGGGTTTTTGGATTGGTTGAATTTCTTGTACCATACGTGCATTACTCTTAATTTTTACCTGCGTACTAGTTAACTAGTTCATGGCATTAAAGTCAACCAATATTATAAATAAAATGAAGATAGATCTGCACAGTCACACTACCGCATCGGATGGGCGATTATCCGTCGAAGCGCTTCTAGAGCGAGCGATCGAGTTTAACGTAAAAATCATCGCGATTACTGATCACGATACATTAGATGCGTTGCCTGAAGCTCACCGGCTGATTGAGGCGCGTCAACTACCCATTGAGCTTGTCAATGGCATTGAAATTTCAACGGTATGGCAAAATAAAGATATTCATGTGGTGGGCCTTGGTGTCGATATGAATAACCCTCATTTGTTGTCTTTAATTGAAGCGCAAAAGGCACGACGTGCCGAGCGCGCTGAACTGATGGCGGAACGATTGGAAAAGGCGACTCGACCAGGTGTGCTTGAAGAAGTGAAAGCCATCGCTGATGGTGCACCAATAACACGTTCTCATTTTGCTAAATGGATTGTTGAGCACGGTTATGCCAAGAATATGCAGCAGGTGTTCAAGAAATATTTAACGAGAAATAACACCGGTTATGTACCGCCCAACTGGTGTTTGATCAGTGATGCCGTCGAGGCCATTCATCAGGCTGGTGGGGTCGCTGTCCTGGCTCATCCCGGTCGCTATCAACTTACGGCCAAGTGGCTCAAGCGTTTGCTCGCCGCTTTCTCTGAAGCGAATGGTGACGCTATGGAAGTCGCTTTGCCACAACAAAGTATGCAAGAAAGGCGCAACCTTGCAGATTATGCGATACAATACAATCTATTAGCTTCGCAAGGTTCGGACTTTCATTATCCATCACCTTGGACTGAGCTTGGCCGTAATTTATGGCTGCCATCTGGTGTCGAACCGGTATGGGATAGACTGTCTTTACAAACGGCAACGACGCTTGAAAGTCAGAGTGCCGAAAAATAGAATTATTTAAGCTCTTGATGTTGAACAACAAGGAAGGTTGCGACGAGAGTATTTAGCTGAAGGAATAACAATGAGCCAATTTTTTTATGTACATCCAGACAACCCACAAGCACGCTTGATCAGTCAAGCGGTTGCCATTATTCGAAACGGTGGTGTTGTCATTTACCCGACCGATTCAGGGTATGCACTTGGTTGTCAGCTTGAAAATAAACAAGCCTTAGAACGTATTTGCCAGATTCGTCGTCTTGACGATAAGCATAATTTTACTTTGTTGTGCCGTGATCTTTCGGAAATCTCGTTGTATGCACGAGTGGACAATACGGCATTCCGATTGCTTAAAAGTAATACCCCAGGGCCTTATACCTTTATCTTTAAAGGGACTAAGGAAGTACCGCGTCGCTTGATGAATCCAAAGCGAAAAACCATTGGTATTCGAGTACCAGATAACCGAATCGCGTTGGACTTGCTGGAAGCTTTAGGTGAGCCACTCATGTCAACATCATTGATTTTGCCAGGCAGTGATGTCACCGAGTCTGATCCTGAAGATATTCGAGATAAGCTTGAACACGCAGTTGATGTGATCTTAAACGGAGGTTATCTTGGTGAGCAACCTACGACGGTGATTGACTTTAGCGACGATGAAGCGAAAGTGCTCCGCTTAGGTGCAGGCGATTCTGCACCCTTTGAATAAGCATCGAGTTGGATATTGGCGTGACTTATCGCAAGAAATAGGGTGCTTCTGCACAATTTCTCTGCGATAATACGCGACCGCGATTTCAACGATCGCAATATCTGGTTTCGACGTCTGTGAAGACGACATTATAGGTAGGTAGATGAGCGAAAAATTACAAAAAGTGCTTGCCCGCGCAGGCCATGGCTCCCGTCGTGAACTTGAAACATTAATCAAGTCTGGGCGAGTGAGTGTCAACGGTCAGGTGGCAAAACTGGGTGAGCGCCTTGAAGACGACAGTGCGATTATTCGTATTGACGGTCATACTGTATCGGCAAAAGCACAAGAAGAAGTGGTTTGTCGAGTTTTGGCTTATTACAAGCCAGAAGGTGAGCTTTGTACACGTCACGATCCTGAAGGTCGTCGTACGGTATTTGATCGCTTACCTAAAATCCGCGGTTCGCGTTGGATTTCAGTCGGTCGTTTGGATGCAAACACATCGGGTTTGTTACTGTTCACTACTGATGGTGAATTGGCAAATCGACTGATGCACCCAAGTCGTCAAGTCGAACGTGAGTACCTAGTACGTGTATTCGGCGATGTGACAGAAAGTAAGATCCGTAACTTGGTACACGGCGTGAAACTTGAAGACGGCATGGCTCGTTTTGAAGACGTTGTTTACGCAGGTGGCGAAGGTATGAACCACACGTTCTACGTTGCGATCAACGAAGGCCGAAACCGTGAAGTTCGTCGTCTATGGGAATCACAAGAAACAACCGTGAGTCGTTTGAAGCGTGTTCGTTACGGTGATATCTACTTAGATAAAAAACTGCCTCGTGGCGGTTGGGCTGAGTTAACGTTAAAAGATGTTAACTACTTGCGTGAATTAGTTGAGCTAAAGCCAGAGAAAGAAACGCTTCTTGATCTGAATAGTGCGAATACGTCTCGTCAACGTGAACGTTCACGTAGCCAAAAAATTCGTCGTGCAGTACGTCGTCATGAAGAACGTGTGAATACACCTTCAAAAGGCCGTAGTAATCAGCAGAGACGCAATAAGAAAAGTGCAGGCGAACAAAGCGCACGATCTAAAACTCGCTAATCTAGCGTCGTTTTATTAAATAGATTTGAAAAAGCCAGTTAGCATCGCTAACTGGCTTTTTGTTTGTCAGTCACTTAATGTATCTAGGTGGAGAAGGTACTTGCCAGTGGCATCTATCACCGGCAATTGTATCAAGGCAGGACTTGCTAATATTTCACGCGTGGTTAATCGTCTCTCGCGCAAGATACGCGCCTGACCTAGCGGTATACCGGTTTCTTATTGAAATGGCTCTCTACCATTCTTTGCGTCACAATGTGCTGCGGGCTGGTCAATACGTCTTGAGTGCTGCCACTTTCGACCACTTCCCCTTCATGCATGACGATCACCTTGTCTGTGATGTGTTTTATAATGCCTAAATGCTGTGACACATACACAAAAGCCACACCCATTTCTTCTTGGAGTTCCAAAAATAGGTTAATTATCTGCGATCGCATCGCCATATCGAGACCATTTAATGCCTCGTCTGCAACGATAATCGATGGCTGCAAAATGAGCGCTCTCGCTAGACAGATTCTCTGTTTTTGGCCTGTCGCCAGCATCTGAGGATAGAAATAAGCATGTTCTGGAAGTAACCCCACACGAACCAGCGTGTCTTTTACGCGGCGCATACGGGCTTCTGGAGGCATATTCGTATTTCGTTTAAGCGGGCCTTCTAAAATCCGACCAATCTGAATCCTAGGGTTTAACGAGGTGTTAGGGTCCTGGAAAATCATGCGGATTAATTTGCAACGTGTTGAGTAATCCTTATGTTCCAGTAGGTCGCCATTGACCCTGATTTCACCCGCACTCGGTTCTACAACGCCAGCTAACATTCTTGCCAACGTCGATTTCCCGGAGCCATTCTTACCAATAAAGCCAATCGTTTGTCCGGCTTCTAGTTCAAAGCTTACGGGTTTGACGGCATGCTGTATTTTCTTCTGAAACAGCTTTGAGCGAGTGACAAAGTCTTTTTTTAATCCAGTGACTTCTAGCAAGGCACTCATGCTTTTTTCTCCGTATTCAGAGGGAAGTGGCAGCTGTATTTGTGATTTTTAACGCGTTTTACTGGCGGAATTTCAACGCATTGTCGCTGCGCATAAGGGCAACGTGGTCCAAGGCGGCACCCAATAGGTAAATGCTGGAGTGGCGGAATGGAACCTGGTAGCGATTGCAGCTTTTCTTTGTGTGGGATCCAATCGCCAAAATCAGGTATCGCTTTCAACAATGCAACCGTATATGGGTGTTTAGGGGTATCTAATATTTTTTTTGTATCAGCCGATTCAACGGATTGTCCACAGTACATCACGGTGATTCGTGTTGCCCACTGAGTGATGGTCGTTAAATCGTGACCAATCAAGATTAACGTCGTGTTATTGAGTTGATTCATACGGCTCAATAAACGCAGTATTTGCGACTGTGTAATCGGATCTAAATCATTGGTTGGTTCGTCGGCAATGAGCAGTTTTGGTTTGGCGGCGATGGCCATTGCAATCATGATTTTTTGGCACTCACCATCCGTTAACTCATAAGGATAACTGTGCATGACGCGCGTATGTTCTTTGATTCCGACTTTATGAAGAAGCGCTATGGCTTGTTTTTTACGCCATTTAAATCGCTCCCACCATTTACCGTCAAAAGAGCGTGACGGAATGGATTCAATAAGTTGTCGACCGACTTCCTCTGATGGATCTAGGCAGGTGGAGGGCTCTTGAAATATCATCGCGACGTCTCGAGCAATGACTCGTCGACGCTCTCGAGGGGTGAGCTGCAGTAGGTCAATATTGCCAAGACGCATTCGGTCAGCGGATACGCGCCACGTCTCTTTACAGACGCCTAGAATGGCTTTTGCCACCAAACTTTTTCCTGATCCCGATTCTCCAACGAGGCCTCGAATTTCGCCCTCATTGATGGTGAAGCTCATTCGGTCAACGGCTTTTACTAAGCCTTGCGGTGTCTCGATCTCAATCGTTAAGTGACGAATATCTAATACAGGCATTATTCTACCCCCGCGTTCAGCGCGCTGCGCACGCCTTCGCCAACAATATTAACGACGACAACAACACATAAGATAGCTAAGCCTGGCAAAATCACGGTCCATGGTGCGAGATACAGTAATTCAGCCGCATCGCCGAGCAGAGAACCCCATTCACTGCTCGGTGGTTGGGCTCCTAAGCCTAAGAAACCTAATGCCGTGATATCGAGAATGGCAATGGATAAGGCGAAGGTAAATTCTGCTGCAATAATAGAGAGAATGTTTGGCAAGATAGAGTTCCACAATAAATAAAAGTCGTTCGCGCCATCCAAGCGAGCAGCCATGATGTAATCTTTTTCAACTTCCGTATGAACAGCGACATAGACGGAACGAACAAAGCGAGGGATTAGCGCCAAGCATATTGCCAATAAAATATTGTATTCACCAGGCCCCAAAAACGCGACGAATATGATGGCCAACAACAATGAAGGTATCGACATAACCGTATCGAGTAAATGATTTAAAATACTGGATAACAAGCCTTTGGTCATACCGGCAAGGATACCAATGAAGCAGCCAATTACCGCGGAAAGCACGGTAATTAATACAGCAGCACCAAAAGACAACCGAGAGCCATCGACAATCCGTGACAAGATATCTCGACCTAAATCATCCGTACCAAAAAAGTAATCTACGGTACCCGCAGGATCCCAAGACGGTGGGATGAGCAGGTAAGAGCTTTGTTCCATTGGGTCGTAGGGGACGATCCAAGGCGACAATAGGGTGATGATAATGATAAGAGCAAAGCACCATAACCCAAACATAGACAAGCTGTTGCTTCGATAGCTGCGCCAAAAGCGCTCAAGCTGAGTGGGGATGCGTTCTTCTTGGTAAATATTATCTGACAGCATACCATTCCTTCCTCACCAGCGGGTTGATCATGGCTCCGAGAATATCGGATAAGATGCTTGCCGTCAGTACGATACTAGCCACTACCATTACGCCAGCTTGAATGGATGCATAGTCTTGACTTGATAGGGCGTCGAGAAGCCAACGCCCTATGCCGGGCCAGTTAAAGATGGACTCCGTCATAATGGCGAGCGTAATCATACTGGATAGCTGTACACCCAGTTTCGGTATGATAGGCGGGATGGCGTTTCTGAGTACGTGTTCTTTTACTATCTCATAGTTAGATAGACCCTTGATACGCGCTGCACGAATATAGTTCTGCGCCATGACCTCGGTAACAGAGGTGCGCATCATGCGTATTACCTGCATGGTTGGGGATAACGCGAGTACAAAACAAGGCAAAATCATATGTTCAATGACGCTTTGCAGTGCTTCACGTCGATAGGGCCCATCGGACAGTAGAGCATCAATCAAAGCAAACCCCGTGACATGGTCAATTTCGTACAACAAGTCGTAGCGTCCTGCTACCGGAAACCACTGAAAATTAAGAGAGAAATACATAATCATCAACAGTGCAATCCAAAACAGTGGTGCGGCATACCCGACCATCGATGAGAATGAGATAATGTTATCGAGCCATTTGCCCTTTTTCATGCCAGCAATGGTACCGGCTGGGATGCCAATAAAAACCGAAATCATAAAGGCGGCAAAGCACAACTCTAATGTGGCTGGCAATACAGCAGACAGCTCATCAATAATAGGAACGCCTGCTTTGGTAAGGCCAAAATCAAGCTTAGTAAGCTGTGTTACGTAGCTTATCCAGCCAGGTAGGAACTCTTTGGTCGTCCAAATTGAGTTTGGATCTAGGCGGATAAGGTTATAGCCGACCAATGTCAAGATCAGTAGCGTAATAACAAATAGATTAAGTCGGCGAACGGCATACCAGAACATTATTTTAACCTCACGACTTGATCAAAAGGCTGAGTATTAAACGGGCTAGTACGGAAGCCAGTTAGATCGTCATTGTGAGCTTGATATTTTTGGCCATGAGCTAGTGGAATGACGGGGACCTGGTCATATAAAATATTTTGCGCTTGTCGATAAAGATTGGCTCGGTAACGGGGCTCGCTGACCTCCAGTGCTAGGTCTAACAAAAAATCAAAATCGTCGTTACACCACATAGATAGGTTAAGTCCTTCACGCTTTGACGAACAAGACAATAGGGGTCTTAGGTAGTTATCAGGGTCGCCAGTATTGCCCACCCAACCAGTCAACAGAAGATCGACCGCTTTGATATTTGACAACTCTTTGCGGTCAACGCGTTCGTCGGTGAGCAGATTAAGGGTGATACCGACATCGGCAAGGTTGGCTTGAATCAGCTCAGCGGTCTTTCGCGGGCTCGGGTTATAGACTCGCGGCTCAAGTGGCACCGCTAGCGTCAGTTCTAAGCCATTGGCATATCCAGCATCACGTAGCAAAGCCATCGCATAGTTTCGGTCATAGCGAATTTGAGTGGGGTCTTTTTGGTATGCCCAAGAGCTTGGTGGAAGTAGGGTATAGGCTTTCTCCCCCGTTCCGTAATAAACCGCTTCTAATATGTTATCTCGGTTAATCGCGAGGTTAATCGCCTTCCGCACTCTCACGTCGCTTAGCGCGCCGTGTTGGGTATTAATGGCGATAAACGAGACGTTCATTGCGGGCTTGGCTTGTAAAACCACAGAGTCTTCGTTGAGTATCACTGGTATTTGGCTTGATACGGGTGAATTTAGGACATCACATTCCCCACGCAGCAATTTGGCTAGCGCGCCTGCACCTCGGTGGGAGATGTCGAAAACAACCTGCTTCATCTGGACAGGGCCACGCCAATACTGTTCATTGCGTTTTAAGCGTACTAAGTCTGATACTTGATATTCATCGAGGTAGAATGGGCCGGTGCCCACAGGGTAGGTATCAATCCTTTGCTTACTATTACTGTCTAGCAATATCTTGGCATATTCAGCGGAAAAAATAGGGGCATGAGCAGTGGAAATATTCGACAAAAATGAATTGTCGGGTTTAGACAATGTGAATTGTACGGTATTGACGTCGAGTGCGGTGACGCTGGTAACGAGTGCCGAAAAGTTAATGCCAGCAAACCACGGGTAAACACTCCCTCCAACCTGATGATAGGGAGTGTTTTCGTCTAAAATACGATTGAAGCTAAATACGACATCATCAGCATTTAACGGACGCGTCGGAGTGAACCACTCGGTTGTTTGGAACTGGACGTCATCACGCAAGTTAAAGTGATAAACCGTACCGGTTTCGTCAACCGTCCAGCTTTTTGCAAGGTTTGGTACCGGTTGGTGAGTGCCAGGGTTGAGCGTTAATAGCGTGTCATATAATTGAGGCGCGATCGCTTCGACAATGATGCCACCGTCCACCAATTGAGGATTAAATGTACTTGGGCGACCTTGGTCACAGTACACAAAACCGTCTTGACGAATTTTTGTGTGATCGACCTTATCTTCACAGCCGGTGACTAGTGCAACGCTGCAAATTGCTATGGATAGTTTTAGTAATGCCTTCATAAACACGCTACATTCATTTTAGTGAACGCAATATCTGTACTGAGAACAGAGTAATTTACCACTAATTGGATGGTTTAACCAATAACGACAAGTAGTTATCGACGATTTTGTTTGCTTTGATGCTGACTCTTTGAGCGCCTTCATATTAGTTTGTGCTTTCTCACGAGGCCTCTTAGCTGATCATAGCTTAAGCTCAGCATTTTAGCGGCGGTTCTTTGATTGTATTGTGCTTCATCTAACGCTGTGCGAACCATGGTTAAGGATTGTTCCTCTTGCCACAGTTTAAAGTCAATTGGGAACGTCACGGTTGGTGGACTCGATGCGGCGGTAGGCATACTCTCAGCTGTTTTGAGCACCTGAGTAGCATCGCGGTGCTGCCCATCACGAGATGGCATCTCTTTAGGGGGGGCATCACGATTGTCTGAATCAGAGGAAGAAAGAGAAGAGAACGTATTGAGAAACGGATTAAAAACCAACGAATCAATGGGATGTTCGCTTGTGCCATGTTGGTACACCGCACGCTCGATGACATTCTTTAATTCTCTGACGTTACCTGGCCAAGGGTAGGCATGGATACTTTGCCACGCTTTGCTCGTAAATCCGACAAACAGAGGTAAGCCTAACTCGCGGCACATCTTAATCGCGAAATATTCAGCAAGTAATGCGATATCTTCTTGTCTCGCACGTAAGGGAGGTAACTGGATAACGTCGAAAGCAAGCCTATCGAGCAGATCGGCGCGAAACTTTCCTCTTTCTGCCAAGGCTGGAAGGTCTTCGTTCGTGGCACAAACGAGCCTGACATTGGCCTCGAGCGCTTTCATGCCACCGACGCGTTCATATTGGCCATATTCGATAACACGCAATAGTTTTTCTTGGACAGATAAAGGCGTAGTCGCGAGTTCATCAAGAAACAACGTACCATTTTCTGCGCGCTCAAAGCGGCCTAAATGTCGGCCTTTAGCGCCCGTAAACGCCCCTGATTCATGGCCAAATAATTCAGAATCAATAAGGCCATCGCTGAGCGTCGAGCAATTGAGAGAGATGAGTGGCTTATCCCAGCGAGTGGAAAGGTAATGAAGACGCTGGGCGATCAGTTCTTTACCAGTGCCGCGCTCTCCGATAATTAATACCGGTCGCTCAATGGGAGCCAGCTTTGATACTTTATCAAGTACCGAAAGAAAAGAAGGGGATTCACCAATAAGGTTCTGAGCCATGGTAGGGTCCTTAAAGATTGGTTTTTTTTACCAATAGTTGGTAAAACCATATTAGCAGTTTGATGTGAAAATGCGAGTATTCTCATAGGTGGTTGTTATATATAAAGTTATTAAATTGGCACGATAATTGGATTATCTATACTGAGTACAACATTGAATGGCTATGACGACATCGCGACAAGAAAGAGCCACGCAGTAGTCAAAGTAAGTAGCCACGTTCATTCATTTAGGAGATGTATTATGGGTATTTTTTCTCGTTTCGCTGATATCGTAAATTCTAACGTTAGTGCACTTTTAGACAAGGCCGAAGACCCGGAAAAAATGATTCGCCTTATCATCCAAGAGATGGAAGACACGCTAGTCGAAGTCCGTACTAATTCCGCCAAGGCGATTGCGGATAAAAAAGAACTGGCGCGTAAAGTGAAAACGCTAGAAGAACAAATTGTCGAGTGGCAGCACAAAGCCACCCTTGCGTTGACCAAGCAAAGAGAAGAATTAGCGCGTGCTGCATTGATTGAAAAGCAGAAAGTAGAAAAAATAGTGAAAGGGTTGCATGATGAGCAAACTCTGGTTGAAGAGACGATTGATAAGCTGACGAGTGAAATTGCCAAACTAGAAGCGAAAATCACGGAAACTCGCGCTAAACAGCAGGCTTTAATCATTCGTTCGCAAACGGCCAATAATCGCCGTGATGTGCAAAAGCACCTGCACACCAGCCGTACGCATGAAGCAATGGCAAAATTTGAGCAATATTCACGTAAAGTGGATGAGCTCGAAGCGGAAGCGGATTTGTATGCGAATACCGGCAATGCAAAATCTCTCGACCAAGAGTTCGCTGAGCTTCAAGCACAAGATGAGATAGATATCGAACTGGCTAAGCTTAAAGAACAGATGAACAAAAAATAAACATCGAATAGGAGTTAGACATGTCGACATTTCTTATTGCCGGACCCGTCATTGTATTCTTGATATTTGTTGCTCCGCTTTGGCTATTTCTTCATTACCGTAGCAAGCGAAAGTCGGAGGCTGGTTTGTCTTCTCAAGATTTTGAAAAGCTACAAGCCTTGTCGCAAAGAGCGGAAAAAATGCAACGGCGCGTCGAGAGCCTAGAAAAGATCCTTGATGCGGAGTCGCCTAAATGGAGGCAACATTATGACGCATAGAGAGCTCTATAAAGATCCAATTAACGGCAAATTGACAGGGGTTTGCGCTGGGCTTGCCAACTACTTCGGCGTCGAGGTTTGGTTGATCAGAATCTTAGTTATCTCAGCGGCATTGTTGGGCGGGAGTTTTTTAGTCTTACTTGCCTATATTGCAATGAGTTTGATGCTTGAGAAGCAGCCAGACAATTTTGTGGAAGCCTTAAAGACAAAGCAAGAGCACTCCCTTAAAAACAAGCCTTGGAAACAAGGTCAAAGTGCCAAAGACTTACTCGGTACGATTGAAAAAGACATGGATAAAATTGAAGATTCATTGCGAACGATGGAAGCTTATGTGACCTCTGATACCTATGCGGTAAACCGAGAATTCAGTAAACTCTGAGTATGAGACTATTCACCTTCAATCGCGTAGCGATATAGCAAATAAAATCACTTAATGATTAACCCAGTGAACATTCGGACACTGGGTTTTTTATCATCTATGCCCTTAGCATGTTCATAACATGAGGGGTGAATCGTTGACAACTAAAACCGTGGATAATCGATAACAACGATTCGGTTAGCAAGCTATCTATGATTTACTGCTAAAAACTATTAATAATTAGTGACTTGCTGGTAATACTTGTTGCTCTAGACTATTTTTTAATGACAAGCAGAACATGGTAGTTGAAGAATGAACATGAAGTTATCGGCATTATTTCTAGTGGTAACAGTGCTTAGTGCCTGTGGAAAAGCCCCTCCCCCCATCCCTGAACCCGAGTCGCGCCCTGCAAAATTGTTTTCTGTTTCAGTTGGAAACAGCCAGTTCGAGCGTACGTTTCCTGCAACTTCTGAAGCGGGCGATAAAGCAGTGTTGGCGTTTCGAGTGCCAGGACAGTTGGATAATCTTTTTGTACGCTCAGGGCAACAAGTGAAGAAAGGTGATCGACTCGCGAGCCTTGACCCTGATGAGTATCAGTTGTTAGAGAAGCAAGCGAAAGCCAACTTCCGTTTGGCAGATGTACAATACCAGCGTGCATTAAAACTTCGCAAAAGTCAGGTGGTATCAGAGCAGGATTACGATCAAGCCAATGCCAATATGAAATCAGCAAAAGCAGGTTGGTCTCAAGCTCAGGCAAATCTTGACTACACCACTTTAGTTGCTCCGTACAATGGAACCATTTCGATTATTCCTGCCGATAATTATGAATACATCCAAGCCAAAGAAGGCGTGATGAACATTCAATCGAACCAGTTGCTCAAGGTTATATTTCAATTGCCGGACTATTTATTAAACCGGTTTCAAGGGGATCATCAAATCGACGCGTCGATGGCATTTGATGCCTTTCCTAGTAATGAATACGAACTGACATTTCAAGAAATCGATACCGAGGCTGATCCTAAGACCGGGACTTATAAAGTGACCATGATAATGGCACGCCCCTCTGACATTGGTGTATTGCCTGGAATGGCTGGGCAGGTCCGAATATTGGCTCGTAGTACGGCAGCAACCGTCATTCCAGTGTCAGCCCTTTTCATGGAGAACGATAAGCAATGTGTTTGGAGAGTGACGAGTGGTGGCATTGTTGAGAAGGTTGCAGTGGAATTGAATGACAAACGACAAGTTATTTCAGGGCTTGAAGATGGAGATAAAATTGTCATCTCGGGCGTTCAAAGCATTAAGCCTGGCATTCAGGTCCGAGAGTGGATTAAGGAGAGAGGATTATGAGAATTTATCGATTCGCGACTCTTCTTTGTGCCGCTCTATTCGTCGTTGGTTGTGATAAAGCATCGATAGAAGAGAGGCATGATATCCCTAAGGTGAAGGTAACGGAGATTGGAAAGTCTGAGCTCAAAAGTCAGTTATATTTCCCGGCACTGGCGTCAGCTGCTGATCGTTCTCATCTTAGCTTTCGTGTCGCTGGTGAAATTAATAATATCACTTTAAAAGAAGGCGACTTTGTAAAAAAAGGAGACATATTAGCCACCTTGGAACCGACTGACTTTCAATTAGATGTGGATAATGCACAAGCAAGATATGCCGTTATTGATAGCCAGTATCGCCGCTCTAGCCCGTTGGTTAAAAAAGGGTTATTGGCGAAGTCTCAGTTTGATGAAATTGCCGCGCAGCGCGCCTATGCTCGTGCCGAGTTTGACCTTGCAAAATTGCGCCTGTCATTCACCCAGCTCGTTGCGCCTGTCGATGGTGTCATTTCTCGTGTGTCTGCTGAGCAATTTGAAAATATTCAAATAGGGCAACAAGTGGTGAATATTCACAGTGTTGAAGAAGTGGAAATTATCGTTCAACTGCCTGATAGCTTTTCGCTGAATCAGCCTAAAGATAATGATATTGATCATATAGAAGCCATCATACGGGTTCCATCTGGGAATGAATATACGGCACGACTCAAAGAGTTTACTACCCAGCCAGACCCAGCGTTAGGGACGTTCACGGCAACGCTCATTCTGCCTATGCCTAAAGATGAATACATACTTGATGGCATGGCTGTGGATGTGACTTCTAAAGCTAAAGATATCGGACTTAAGTTGGATATGGGCGTTAGTGTGCCGATTGAAGCGGTGTTTAACCAAGATGGCGATATGCTTGATGACTTGGACAAATTTGTTTGGGTATTGAATAGCGATAACACTGTGACGAAACAAAAAGTACTGACTGGTAAAGTATCGCGTTCGACGATTCAAATCCTTGAGGGACTTGATAACGCTCAAGTGATTGTGATTGCAGGTGTTGCCAGGTTACGAGATGGCATGGAAGTAGAAGTATTACCGCAGGAGGCGATGTAATGAGCCAAGAAGAAAAGAAGTCTTTGCCTCAAAGCGACGATGAGATTACCGGTGTAGCGGCCTATTTTATTCGTAACAAGGTGATCAGCTGGATGTTGTCATTGATCTTTTTGATCGGCGGCGTGTCTGCTTTTTTTGACTTAGGGCGATTGGAAGATCCAGCCTTTACGATTAAAGACGCAATGGTTGTGACCTCATACCCAGGCGCAACGCCTCAGCAAGTTGAAGAGGAAGTGACTTACCCCATTGAAAAGGCCATCCAACAGTTAACCTATGTGGATGAGATCAACTCTATTTCTAGTCGCGGACTTTCTCAAATCACAGTGACAATGAAAAACAATTATGGCCCTGATGATTTACCGCAAATATGGGATGAATTACGACGTAAAGTTAACGATTTAAAAGGCTCACTTCCGCCTGGGGTGAATGATCCAACGGTTATTGATGATTTTGGTGATGTTTACGGAGTGCTGCTTGCGCTCACTGGTGAGGGATACAGCTATAAGGAAATTTCCGATTACGTGGATTATTTACGCCGAGAGCTAGAGCTGATTGATGGCGTAAGTAAGGTCTCTGTGACGGGGCAGCAACAAGAACAAGTCTTCATAGAAATTTCAATTAAGCGTATTAGCGCCTTGGGTATTGCGCCAAGTACGATTTTTAACTTATTGCAAACACAAAACATTGTCTCGGATGCTGGTGCGACGAGGATAGGAAACGAATACATCCGAATTCAACCAACGGGTGAATTTACCGACGTTGGCGAGCTAGGCGATTTAATCTTGACCGAAGGCGGGGCAGAAGGGCTCATTTACCTAAAAGATGTGGCCAATATTAAACGTGGCTTCATTGAAGTGCCTACCAATATTATCAATTTCAATGGCGAGGTTGCCCTTAATGTCGGCGTGTCTTTTGCTACGGGAGTCAACGTAGTTGAAGTCGGAGAACGCTTTGACCGTCGCTTAGCTGAACTGAAGTTTCAACAGCCCGTCGGTATCGATATTTCGGAAGTGTACAGCCAGCCTAAGGAAGTGGATAAATCGGTACGCGGCTTTGTCGTGAGCTTGGGGCAAGCGGTGGCAATTGTCATCATCGTCTTACTATTTTTCATGGGACTTCGTTCCGGGTTATTAATTGGCTTGATACTGTTGCTTACTGTATTGGGCACCTTTATTTTTATGCAATATATGGCGATAGATCTACAACGGATATCGCTAGGGGCGTTAGTCATAGCCCTAGGGATGCTGGTGGACAATGCCATTGTGGTGGTGGAAGGGATCTTAATCGGAACCCAGCGCGGGAGGACAAGGCTTCAAGCCGCGACCGACATTGTGACCCAAACAAAGTGGCCGTTATTGGGTGCAACGGTTATTGCCGTGACGGCTTTCGCGCCAATCGGGCTGTCTGAAGATTCCACTGGCGAATATTGTGGAACGCTGTTTTCCGTACTGTTGATTTCATTGATGTTGAGTTGGTTTACCGCAATATCATTGACGCCATTTTTTGCTGATATGTTCTTTCGCGGACAAAAAATCAAAGGCGGGGAAGAGGGAGGCGAGGGCAATGATCCTTATAATGGTTTCGTCTTTACGATGTACCGAAAATTCTTAGAATTTTGTATGCATCGTGCTTGGTTAACCGTGGTTTTCCTGATTGTTTGTCTGGCTGGAAGCTTGTATGGGTTCACGAAGGTGAAGCAATCATTCTTCCCTGCATCAACGACACCCATGTTTCAGGTGGATGTTTGGTTACCTGAGGGGACCGATATTCGAGCGACGAATACTAAGCTTGAGGTGTTAGAGCGTTGGATTGCAGAGCAACCAGAGACCGCTCATATCACGACGACGGCAGGTAAAGGCTTACAGCGTTTTATGCTCACGTACTCGCCGGAAAAAAGCTACGCGGCGTATGGAGAGATCACAACGAGGGCGAAAAGCTACGAACAGTTAGAGCCGCTAATGACGCGTTTTCGGTCTTATGTCGATAGTACATTTCCTGAAATCAATTATAAGCTGAAACAGATCGAGTTGGGTCCAGGCGGCGGCGCCAAAATTGAGGCACGTATCATTGGCTCTGACCCTACCGTACTGCGAGGCATTGCAACACAGGTGATGGACATTATGTACGCCGACCCTGGAGCCTTTAACATTCGCCATGACTGGAGAGAACGAACGAAGGTTCTGGAACCTATTTTTAACGAGAGCCAAGCGCGACGTTATGGGATTACCAAGTCTGATGTCGATGATGTACTGATGATGTCTTTTTCGGGTAAATCCGTTGGGTTGTATCGTGATGGAACAACACTCATGCCGATTGTCGCGCGCCTTCCGGATGAAGAGCGTGTCGACATTCGTAATATCGAAGGCATGATGATCTGGAGCCCAGCCTTGTCGGAATTTATTCCATTTCAACAAGTGACGCAAGGGTATGACATTCGCTGGGAAGACCCGATTATCGTTCGTAAAAACCGCAAAAGAATGCTCACCGTGATGGCTGACCCTGATCTTTTAGGAGAAGAAACGGCCGCAACATTACAAAAACGTATTCAGTCACAGATTGAATCTATCGAGCTACCTCCTGGTTACTTCCTAGAATGGGGTGGGGAATATGAATCGTCTGGTGACGCCCAGGCTTCATTGTTCCAAACCATGCCGATGGGTTACTTGTTTATGTTTTTGATCACCATTTTCTTGTTTAACGCGGTAAAAGAAGCGCTGATTGTCTGGTTGACCGTGCCACTTGCCATAATTGGAGTGACAACGGGTTTACTTGCCTTAAACACGCCATTTGGTTTCATGGCTTTGCTCGGGTTTTTGAGCTTATCTGGAATGGTGTTGAAAAATGGTATTGTACTCCTTGATCAAATAGAGATAGAGATTAAATCAGGAAAAGAGCCGTATTTAGCGGTTGTCGACGCGGCATTAAGTCGGGTGCGTCCGGTTTGTATGGCGGCAATTACGACGATATTGGGGATGATCCCTTTGCTGCCTGACATCTTTTTTAAACCCATGGCGGTAACGATAATGTTTGGCCTGGGCTTTGCGACGGTGTTGACGTTAATCGTCGTGCCGGTACTTTATCGATTATTCCATCGTGTGAAAGTGATTTAACACACACACGGAATCCTTTGAGTGACTATCGAAGCACTGCCACCTAATAAGGTGGCAGTGTTATTTTTTATATAACGGTGAATGGGTCGATGTAATGATTAGGCCGATGTATTAAAGTAGAAATATCGTAGCGTCATGAATATTCACTGTATTAACATAAGTGAACTCGTTTAAGGAATAATTATGTGCAAACGTTGTCCTTGGCTCGACCAAACAAAAGCGGACTATGTCGATTATCACGACAAGGAATGGGGCGTCCCAGTGTTGGACGATAGGACCTTGTTTGAATTTCTGGTACTGGAATCTGCACAGGCGGGGTTGAGCTGGTATACGATATTGAAGCGACGTGAAGGGTACCGCAAAGCCTTCGCTAACTTTGATGTAGAAAAGGTGGCAAAGTTTACCGAACAAGATGAAGCAAGGCTAATCGAAGATACAGGGATTATTCGTAATAAACTCAAAATAAAATCGACGGTGACAAATGCTCAGCTTTTTATTGAAATCCAGCACGAGTTTGGGTCGTTTTGCCGATATGTGTGGTCGTTTGTCGACAACAAAGTGCTGGTTAGCAACTGGGATAAACTGGAAGACTACCCTGTAACCACGCCAGTATCGGATGCACTAAGCAAAGACCTGAAGAAGCGAGGATTCAAGTTTGTTGGCTCGACCATTATTTATGCATACCTCCAAGCCGCGGGCCTCATTAATGACCACAGCAAAGAGTGTTATCGACGACAAGAAGTCATCGATAGCTACAAGTCTTTGGGCGTAGAGTACGCCGAAAGTAAGGCCTGATGACGCGAACGTCCAATCCTGTGGTTGACATATGAATGGACGGCTCAGGCACTTGTATTGGCGGTTTATCATTTGATAACAATCGACTAAGTTGCCTTTGTCTGTTTGCTCCAATTAACGACGAATGGTATTGGTGACTTCACCTATACCGTCAATACTAACGCTTACCGTATCATTGGCTTGAAGGGCTCGTGTTCTACCGGGAGTACCAGCAAAGATTAAATCCCCTGGTCGTAAAGGAATATACTGGCTGATGTAAGATACAATCGCCTCGACATCGTGGATCATGTTTTCTAAGCTCTCTTGTTGCACAACTTTACCATTGAGAGTCGTGGTGATGGCTTGATTCGAGATGTCTAGATTCGTTTGAATGAGGGCAGAAACGGGTCCAAAGTCTTTGGCCCCTTTTGCTCTCCACCATTGTAGGTCACTGGACTGCCAGCTGCGTTCCGTTAAATCATTCCCTACGGTGTATCCAAATACACAGTGTTTTGCCTGTTGTGCCTCGACCGCGTCGCAAAGTTTACCTATCACAATAACTAACTCGCCCTCAAAATGAACATTGCGAGCGTCAGTTGGCAATACGATATCGCCATCTACCCGTATTGATGGCGCTGATTTGAAAAATATCTCAGGTTTTTTTTCTCCAGCATTACCTGCGTGACTACGAAAGTTCAGGCCAACAGCGAAGACGTTGCCGTTGTCGATGGGAGGGCGTAACTGGCTTTTTTGGTATGGAACGGTGGCCTTTACGTCAAACGACGAGAAAGGCGTGGAGGTCAACACGTCCATTGTTTCACCGGAGGTGATGCGTACCCATTCGACTTCACCGTTTATTTCCGCGCGTCCATATTGTTCGGCAAAAACTGGCGAAGTAAAAAGTGCAATCAGCAGAATAAATTTCATGAACCATCCTTGTTATCTTTAGCATCGGAAGTCAGCACCATCCCGAATAGGGTCTGGTGATGACTCGATTATTACTGCGCTTTACTAGCGTAGCAGCGGTTGTGTCGCCGTGCTGGAATAGTCATACGGATTTAAAACAGAATCAGATTAAAGGGGGGCTCAAAATTGCGTTACCAATGCGTGCTATAGTACGAGCAAATAAATCAACGAATTGAATGGTGATATGGAAAAGTTTTCTTCGATTTATGCCCGTGCAGCAGAGCGTAAAGGTGGTGAAATAGCACTAGAGTCATTAGTGAATAAGCCTTTAAGCACTTCAGAATTGTTAGCTATACCTGATGATAGATGGCTTGCGGCGTTTACTATGAAAGTATTTCAATGTGGTATTTCTTGGCAGGTTGTTCGTAATAAATGGGCTAATTTTGAAGACGTGTTTTTCCAATTTCGAGTTAATCCGTTGCTAATGCTTTCTGATGAACACTGGGAGCAAAAAGCTCAAAACCCTCGAATTATTCGTCATCTTACGAAAGTAATGTCAATACCAGTTAACGCACAGATGATTCAATCAGCGCGTTTTGAGCATGATTCTTTTGCTGATATGGTTGCTAATTGGCCGTCGGAGTCCATGGTAGAGTTATGGCTGTACTTAAAAAAACATGGCGCGAGGTTAGGGGGGAATACCGGCCCGTACGCACTGCGTCAACTCGGTGTCGATACGTTTATTTTGTCCTCTGACGTTGAAAACTATTTGAGAAATACGCAAGTGATCGATTCAGGGAAAGGTACGAAAAGAGCCTTGAAAGCAACCAACTCTGCGTTTGCAGATTGGCAACAGGAATCTGGGCGGTCACTATCCGAAATCAGCCAGATTATTGCCTTCGGCTTTGGTGAAAACCGATTGTAATGTGATATTGGTTAAACAATCAGTGATCCTAGGTGATAACCCGCGATATTAAATTAAAAACGCAGCCATTATTGTGGCTGCGTTTTGCTTTCTAACATGCTGGGGTATTAAGATTCCATTATGACTCGAGTGTCTTCACTCAGCGCTTCAAGCTCATTAGCTATATCACTTATTTTCATGGCCTGCGGGATCTTGAGAGCAATGTTTGCCGTGAACAGACTTGAGCTGATACCGCCCCCTCCCGCTAAAAAGACACGATGGCAGTCCATGTCTAATATACGAATGTCTTGGGCGTCGAGATATTGAGTGATCTCGTTGACAATCCCAGAACGATCATTGGCATCTAAGCGTAAGTGATAAATGGTTTCTTGATCATGAATATGTGGGTCAGTGTCTGTAATCTGAACAGTAAGGTTTGGATAGTCTTGAAAGGCACGTTTAACCACCTCCTGATTTTCACTCGGTAGTTCTACTTTGATAACCGCAGAGACATGATTTTCTAAGAAATTGACCTTGCTCACTAGCCATTTACCATCATTTTCATGGGTAATAGCCGCTAAATTTTGAATCGTGGTTGGGGTCGCTTGGCCGATAAAGCTGACGATGAAAGTAGTACTGATCATACAATGACCTCCACAAGTAAACATAGATAACTAACTGATTAGTTAAGTGTAGTTTAGAACTATTCTAATGACATAGCACGATGGACCTCTAGGAATTTAATCAAACCCTTGGCATTTATCTGATTCTTTGTCTCCGCCCACATTTTCGGTAATCAGCAATGTCTTGTGAGTCATCCAGTAATAGTGATTCTATGTCTTGAAATATAAAGCTAGACCGACCGGTTTGTTTTATGTATAGTGACATCAACTAAACAATGAAGGTGACACAATGACTCATAACACGACAAGCGAGAATATGGAATGTTCACTGGAAGCCATGCAGAGCGCATTTATGGGCAGCCCTATGCCTTCGTTTGAACAACGTATTGAGAAGCTTACCGCGTTGAAAAATAGTCTGATTCAGCACAGTGAAGACATATGTGAATCAATGAATCTTGATTATGGTCAACGCAGTAAACAAGACACTCTCATTGCCGATGTCTTACCTTGTATTGGAAATATCGATCATACGGTTACTCACCTTCAAGATTGGATGGCACCTTCGGTTCGAAGTGCTGGGCCACTATTGTCTACCTCTACGGTTGAGGTGATCTATCAACCGATGGGGGTGGTCGGGATTGTGACACCTTGGAATTTTCCCATCATGCTTTCCGTTGGCCCCTTGATTTCTGCCGTGGCGGCGGGTAATCGTGCCATGATTAAAATGAGCGAATTCACTCCCCATACCAACCAGGTACTTCGACGCATACTCGCACAAGTATTTACCCACCAAGAAGTCGTCGTAGTGGAAGGCGAAACGGAGGTGGCAAGTGCGTTTACTGCAATGCCATTTGACCACTTGTTGTTTACTGGTTCTACCTCGGTTGGACGATTGGTGATGAAAGCCGCTTCACCAAATTTGACGCCTGTAACGCTTGAATTAGGGGGGAAATCACCGGTGCTCATTGCTGATGATGTGTCGATGGAATTGGCGGTCGAACGGATTATATATGGAAAAAGTTTAAACAATGGGCAAGTGTGTGTTGCGCCAGACTATGTATTGCTGCCAGAAGGCAAAGAAGACGCTTTTATTGCAGAGTATCAACGACAGTATACGAATTTATTTCCCGATGGCGTAGATTCAGATAACTTAACATCGCTTGCTAACCGTTGCCAATATGCACGAATTGATCGATTATTGAATGAAGAGCGTAAAGCTGGAACCCGTATAGAGCCTTGTCACCCCAATGATGTTCAGAGCTCTCAGAATCGTTTGGTGACGCAACTCATTATCAATCCTGATTTGCAATCGAATGTGATGACAGAAGAAATTTTCGGACCTTTACTACCCGTGATCAGTTATCAACATATTGACCAAGCGTTGGCGCTCATTACCGATAAGCCGCGACCTTTAGCGTTGTACCTCATGTCATTTGATACAGACCTACAATATAGAGTTAAAACGACGATACATTCAGGAGGAATGTGCATCAATGACTGCGTTTTTCACCTTGCGGTTGATGACGCCCCCTTCGGTGGGATCGGTGAATCTGGAAAAGGGCATTACCATGGGCATGAAGGTTTTCTCACATTTTCTCATGCAAAAACGGTATTACAAAGTGGGTCTGAACATCAAGTTAAATACTTGTTTACTCAAGGCGATAATGCCTTTAAATCCGCAGTATTGAGCCTTGTCGGTCAATAACACATCCCATCTGTTTAGTAATAAGGTCAATGACATGTTAGAGCAGTTTTTTGAAAAAACGATGAAAGCGTATTTAATCATCACCGGAGCATTAACCGCAACAGCATTTGTAACATTTTTGGCACCAGAGTGGAGTATGCAAAATCTATTTTTTTACTCTGAAGGAATGATGCAAAATAAAGAATACTTGCAGGCGACCTATCAACACTGGGGAGTGATGGTTGGCTGTATTGGTGTACTACTCATGTTCTCTGCTAAATACAAACAACTACGCACATCGACGATGATCTATAGTGGTTTTGAAAAAGCAATGTTTGTTGGTTTGTTTTTATACAATGTTTGTATTAATGATTACGAATGGTTTTATGGTTGGAGTGGGGTATTTGCACTTGACGCGTTTGTCACTATTTATTCATTAGCATACTTATTCTATTATCTTAATAGAGATAAAAATAAAGTGCCGGCACATCTTAGATAATACTATGCCGAGATAAATCCCGGTGTAACTATCATATAGATTAATAAGGTCTAGAGAATGTTTGTTCTCTAGACCTTATTTTTTCTGATTTTTATATTGTCATCGAATGTCATCCTTGACGTATAATTGACATTAAACAACTAGACCGACCGGTTTGCTGTGGTATTGTGTTGTTATCAATTTAATGAGGGCAATATCATGAGTACGACTAATTATACGTTTGACCTTAAAACCATTATTCATGCAAAAGAAAACGGCATTACGGATATTCCAGCGTTGTTCCACCGTTTAGAGGCTAAGCGAGTGGTGTTATTTACAGATAAAGGTTTAGAGTCGCTCGGGTTTGTTGAGCGTTTTAATTCTATATTTGAATCACAATCAGACGTTGAAATTGTTGGTATTTATACGGATATCCAGCCAGATGCGACTTGCGACAATATTAACGCCGCGATTAGGTTTACTCAGTCAATCGAAGCGGATGCCATCCTAGCCATTGGTGGCGGTAGTGTGATTGATGCCTCGAAAGGTGTGAAATACGCTTTGCATAAAGGCGTGAACGATATTCGTGAAGTCATTGCTGGTGGGGGGCATATGGAAATTTGGCCCAACAACGAAGATATAACGGTCCCTCATATCGCAGTACCAACGACGGCAGGTACAGGTGCAGAGGCTTCTCCTATTGCTGTATTCTTTAATGAACACGAAAATATTAAGGCGAGTCTTGTTGTATCAGGTATTGAGGCAGACATTGCGGTACTTGACCCATTATTGACGGTAAAGCTTCCAGCCGCATTGACTCGTTCAACGGGAATGGATGCGTTAACACATGCCCTAGAAGCCATTGTGTCACCGGTGAGTAACCCAATAACCGATGCATTTAGTCTTCATGCTGCGTCACTGATTATAGAGAACTTGCCGAAGGTATTAGTGGATGCCGACAACATTCCAGCCAGAGCAAACCTATTACAGGCCAGTACCATGGCTATTTCAGCTTTCTATTCTTCGTTAGGCGGCATTCCAATTCATAACGTCGCTCATGCGTTTGGCGCGATCAGTCATATCCCTCATGGCGATGCGAATACGGTGTTGTTGCCACTTGTTATGGAGGCATTACCTGGGTTTTATTTGAACAAGGCGAAGAAATTAGCCCGCGCATTGAATGTTGATACAACGGGCACCGATGAAATGGTGCTGCAGCGCGTAACGGGGTTCATAAAACAATTTCAAGCGGAGATCGGAGCGATGACGAGCTTTGCTCTTTGGTCTATCAGTGAGCAAGATAAAGTTGCTATTGTCGAAGCAGTAAAAAAAGACATCAGTTTTCAATTTTACCCAATGCCTGAAGAAAAAATAGAACATATTATTGAGTCTGCAGTTTAAGTATTCATTAAATTAAGTCAACGGATTAGCTGTTATGAAGTGTTGGCCTGTTTTTAAATGTTTGGTACTGACGCTTTCATATTTTTAACACCCATCGTTAACAGATATTTATTATTTAATAGTGGTCTTAAAAGGTAGTTCAATTGTTCAATAAATTGATTTATATGTTATTGGCTTTCTGTGTGATATTGAGTGGCGCTTACTGCGTTATTAGTGATGAGGATCATTTAAATGCAGTAAACCTGGATTGTAATACAACAGTTATCGATTGTAATACAACAGTTATAGGTTGCGGTGCGCCTAATTGTGCAAGTCATAAAAAAGAGATAACAGACGCTACGATAGTGCTCACTAATGCCTATAACGGGCATCAAAAGGCACAAATTAAGTTGGCAAATATGTATTTGCAGGGCAATAACGTTGAACAAAATTCAACGAAAGCCGCCCATTGGTTTCAAGTGGCTGCAGATGCTGGAAACCCAGAAGCTCAGACTCAGTTAGCGCTTCTTTTTGCCTCGGGAAATGGGGTTGCTCAGAACTATAAAAAAGCGGTCTCTTGGCTAGGGAAGGCGGCGAATCAAAACTATTTGCCAGCTCTGGATTTATTGCATTGGATGTCTCAGGCCGCTCATTGATATTAACCTAGTTATTCACAATTACGTTTCAATTATTTATTAAGGTAAACATAATGGCACCATTAAATAAGTCTATTGTCTGTTCCGCTATATTGGCAGCCTCAAGTAGCGTTTCTGCATCTCAAGATCCAGATAAGCCAAATATCGTCATTATTGTCGGTGATGATGTCGGGTTTGCTGACACGCAGCCTTATGGCTCTGAAGTCAATACGCCCAATTTGATGGCGTTGGCAGAAGAGGGGATTAAATTTACTAATTTTCACGCCTCTCCCACGTCGTCAGTTACTCGCTCTATGATGTTAACTGGAGCGAATAATCATGAGGTGGGACTAGGGACGTTTGACTATGCCGTCTATCCTGACTCGATTGGTAAACCTGGCTATGAAGGATATTTAACGAAAAAAGGACTCACGGTATCAACGCTACTGAACGATAATGGTTACCACACATATCTAGCCGGTAAATGGCACCTAGGACACGAGGATGGTTTCCTACCCGACGACCGGGGGTTTGGGGAGAGCTACGGTATATTAGCCGGTGGATCCAATCACTTTAACCGCAATATGATGTTCCCAGCGAAAAGTGCCGCAACCGCTGAAGCGTTACAAAAAGGCCAGATGCCCGGTATTGAGCAAGAGCAATTATATCGAAATGGTCAAGCAGTAAAGGATCAATACAAAGGTGAGTATTCCGATCAAGTGTATACCAATGAAATCATCAAAATGATTGATAAAAATAAAGAAGATGGTAAACCATTTTTAGCCTACGTACCGTTCACCGCAATACACTTGCCGTTGCAAGCCCCAGAGCATACCTACCAAGATAAGATTGATTATTACGTAGAACACGGTTGGGACACAATACGAGAAGATCGCTTTAATAAAATGAAGGCGCTAGGTGTCATACCTAATGACGCATCAATGGCAAGCCGAAACAGCATGAGTCGACCTTGGGATTCATTAACGGACAAAGAACAGGCTTGGTATGGTAAAAAGATGGCGGTGGCCATGGGTATGATGGAGCTTCAAGACCAGCAAATAGGCCAGATCACCGACTACCTTAAAGACATTGGTGAATATGATAATACCTACATTATTTATCTTGCGGATAATGGACCAGAAGCCGCAGACGTGACCGGTGAAAACATGAGCGATTTAATTCGTACATGGACTGAGCACCATTTCGATAACTCGACAGATAATATCGGCAACGAAAATTCAAGTGTGTCACTTGGGCCTGAGTGGGCCAATGCATCTACTGGTGGGTTATCTTGGTTTAAAGTTTATACGGCAGAAGGTGGCATTCGTGTGCCGTTTATAGTTAAGCCACCAAAAGGTGTGCTTGGCGTAGAAGGCGCGTTGGCAGCAGGGACGCAAACTAACAGTATGTCGCAAGTAAAAGATGTCGCAGCGACGATTCTAGACATTGCAAATATTAAGCACCCTGGAACCGAATATAAAGGCCGAGAGGTAGCGCCTATGAGTGGTGTTAGTTTGTTGCCATTTATGGCGGGTAAGCAGAAAGAGGTTCACTCATCACAAAATCCAATCGGTTTCGAACTCTTTGGAAGTGGTATGCTGTTAAAAGGTGACCATAAAATTATAAGAATTTCATCTGGAATGGGCGGTGATAATGAATGGCATCTTTACAATACTAAGTTAGACCCAGCAGAGCAAAACGATTTACGTCGCCAATATCCAGAATTATTTAATGAAATGATGAAGGACTACCAACGCCATGAAGAGACGTACAATATTATCCCTGTCGATGACAAATGGAACCCGTTTGAAGTCGTTAAATAGTCATCCTCTTTGTAACGCTAAATAGACCTGTCAGAGTCGATAATTTATAAATGACTGGGTGATCACGAAGTTGTTGTTTGTGATCACCTATTGTTCGTGAGAACCTATTGTTTTCACCTGTCTTATGGTTCTAGCGATTTTTTTAAGCAACGAGAGGGAGTAACATTGTCTATTCTTCGGTGAACAGAAAATAGACTGGACGGTCGGTTTGTTGGGTTTTATACTGCTTGAAAGACCAAGATTTAGGAGCCCAATAATGGTTGATTTAAAACAGGCTTTACTTGATGCCGGTTTTCGCTTAATCAGTGAACACGGTTACGCTGGCATTGGAATAATGAAAATTATTCAGGAAGCGAATGGGACGAAAGGTTCGTTTTATCATCACTTTAAGTCTAAAGAAGATTTTGGACGGGTACTGCTAGAGAATTACTTTGAAGAACATCTCGAGATTTTAAATCAATATCTTGATGATGCCGCATTTTCATTCCCTGAGCGTGTGATTAACTATTTTGAGTTTTGGTCACAATCTAAAGTGACCGAAGACTTTCAAATTCAATGCTTGGTTGTTAAGTTAGCGGGAGAAATGTCAGGCACCTCATCGAGCATGCAAAACGAGTTGGCAATCGGATCTGAAAAAATCATTGCGCGTATGAGCGATTTTTTTGATATGGGTAATCAAACGGGCGATTTTACTATCGACGAGCCCTATATCACATCAAGAATGCTTTACGGGAATTGGCTAGGCGCAACGTTGATCTGTGCACTACAAAAAGATCGAGTTCTACTAAGCGATGCGATGACAAATACAAAGCAAATTATTGGTGTGAAAGCGACCAATTAAACCTGTAACCAAATCTGGTAAGTACAAAAAAAGGCTACGAGGTAGTAATGCCGTTCACTTAAGA